>JBBQMJ010000001.1:0-29845 GCA_038328815.1 Fimbriimonadales bacterium
GATGATCGTCCGGGATGTGATAGGCGCCGTAGTGGCGATCGTGGACGATTTCCACAGTGGTCTTCCAGTTAGTCGCCGCTTCTTCAAACCTGCTTATCATGTGAGCGACCTGGGCGTCGAGTTCAGGCACGCTTGTACTCCTAGCCTCAGCTCTAATCTTCACCCAAGGACAAACCACGTTAACACCGGTGCCGCCTTCGATGATTCCGAGGTTTGCAGTAGTTTCGGGGCCGATGCGGCCGAGTTTCATGCCATGAATCGCATCTGCAGCAACTTGGATGGCGTTGATTCCCTTTTCCGGATCTTTGCCTGCGTGCGCCGGGACTCCATGAACGGTGACGTGCAGATTGTCATGAGTCGCGGTCCGCGTTACGAAGCTGCCGACAGGGGGCCCGGTGTCAAGGATAAAGCCGAAGTCCAAATTGAGATCTTTCAGTTCAATGGCGTCAGCGCCCTTCAGCCCAATTTCCTCGGCGCAGCTAAATAGTAGACACACGTCTCCATGGGGTTGCCCAGACTCTTTAAGAGCAACAACCGCTTCAATTGCAGGGGCCATTCCACCCTTGTCATCGGCGCCTAGGATTGTGTCGGACTTGCTATAGAAGAAACCGTCCCGTTCCTCAATAATCAGCCCTGCAGTGGGTTCGACTGTGTCGAAGTGCGCAGATAGGAATACCTTTGGCGCATCGGGAAGCGTCCCCCTGAGCCACGCGATGATGTTGTTTGCGTTACCACCGATCTTCGCTCCGCCGTTGTCCTCATGAACTTCCAACCCATGCTTGATCAGCAGCGCCTTGACAAAGGCGACCGATTCCTTCTCCTTCAGCGAAGGAGCGTCAATTAGGCAAAGGTCTTTGAAAAGCTGGATGAGCCGATCCACTTGAATCATGCGGGCCAGTTTACATTCGAACGGGTTTAAGGCTGCTCAATGGGAAATTCAGCTTCCCGGCCCTGGTTCATTAGCAGGTCGACGCCGTCGGCACCGATATACCAAGAACGTTCTTGGCCGGCAGCGTCCCTTCCCCAGAGTGTACGGCCTGGGCGATTCCCCGGTATCGCGCCCATCCAAATAGCAGGGCTTTCGATAAGTCGGCCAACTATTTCAAGCATAGGCGCTTTGCCTTCAACAGACAATTCCGGCCCCACAATGCGGCCCAAAAGGGGATCAATGGCGTCCGGTGTGAACTCAGCTTGCGCTCTACCAGCGAAGAGAATTGCCCCGTCTGCGTCTGTGATCACGAGAGGATCGCAGTCCCAAATCTCGGTCAAGTCGTCCAGGTTTGCCATTCTCGTTTAACCTTCTATTGCGCCTTCGCGGCACCTAGCCCTTGAAAGGCAGCTATTGCCATCTTCGATTTTGGAAACTTCTGCTTGGCCAGTGTGAAGTAGAAGCGCGCTTTTGTCAACTCTCCATGACAGGCATCTTCAGCCCCGACTGCCAGCATTGAAACTTCCAGAGAATTATTGGGAAGCTTGACGGGTGGACTAATGCCGTTCAACTCGAGTTGGCCAAAGTATTTGCCAAGGTAGTACTCACAGTAATGGCGCCGGGCATCATCCCAGGTTCGGTCCAGGGCTGCTTCCACGCAAATTCCGCGCAGGATCACCGGAGCAAGTCTATTAACCCTTCGCGCTTGCCCATATGGCTGGGCGAAGTCTTGGTCAATCCGTAGGGCGGTTACGCAGAGGCCCGGGACTTCGAAATAATGCTTCAAGAGCCGATTCCCGTCCTCAAGGCGATGAGCTCCAACATATACGTCGAACAAGGTTGCCTGAAGTCTAAGGTCATAGGAATGGTCCTTCAACTGGCCCTTGAGAAGATCCTCGGCATCGTTGTAGTGTCCAGCCCGCATCTTGTCCCATGCAAGGTGATCGGTTTCGATATCGCCATCCGGCAATAATATTTCGTCGTCCGAAGACACCAATTTCCGATCTTGAAAATCCGGGCCTAGAATGGCAGCAGGTTGTGTCGGCACCGTCTGAGCAAGGCAAATCGAGCTCACTAGCAGCGGCCAAAGCGCAAGCACTCCTCTGAGAATTCGCATGGTCAAATGTTCGACGTCTTGGACAGGGAAACCGTTGCTGCCTTGCCGGAGCAAAGTAATATGGCGCACTGTATGAAAACCTATGAGATTTCAGTCGAGGGCTTTGAGCCCTTTAAAGCCCAGGAAGGCGAAAAACTTGCTCTAGCGATCGAAAACGCGGGGATCGATATTAGTCACCGATGCGGAGGCAATGCTCGATGCACCACATGCCGCGTTAAGTTCGCTAGTCCAGAGCCCGAGATGCACGCGACCGAGAAGGATTGCCTGGTCGAAGATGGGGTTCTTGGCGAGTTTAGGCTTTCGTGTCAGATTCGAGTGGATCGAGATATTGATGTGAAGGTCTTGATGCGCGCTAGCGAACAGGGCTGGGAACCAGGGGTTGCGCTTGAGCCCTGATATTCACTCACATCCCGCATCCGCATCCCGCATCCCGCATCCCGCATCCAAAGAAATAGACTGTTGAATCCTGGAAGCTAATTGCGTAGAAGAATCAGCATGCCATCGAGAGAAAGATACAGTTCAGGTGTTAAGTGGGAGTCAATCGTTGGATACTCCCGCGCAGTTAAGGCTGGCTCAATGATTTTCGTCACGGGCACGACTGCGACGGCGCCTGACGGATCAATCGTGGGTCCAGGAGACCCTTACGCGCAGACCGTGCAGGCCATCAAGAATATTGAAACCGCGCTCGTCGCGCTTGGATCCAGCTTGCGAGATGTCGTTAGAACAAGAATCTTTGTGACCGATATCGCCCAGTGGGAACAGATTGGCCGGGCGCATGGCGAATTCTTCAGTGAAGTAATGCCAGCCACATCCATGATCGAGATCAGTAGGTTGATCGATCCAGTGATGCTCGTAGAAATTGAGGCCGACGCCGTGGTTGATTAATTAGCCCGGAACGAGGCCCCGCGCCTACTTTTTCCTCGTCTTCTGAAACACGTGCTGAGGTTTGCACGCAGACTTGCGTATAATATGACTGGATGACGAAACCAGTCAGCAATTCAATTAAGAGGAAAGAGGCTTCATGCGAAGCAATCCTTGACGCCGCGGAAGACCTTCTTGCTAGATACGGCTACAAGCGCATGACAATGGAAGATCTTGCGCAGGCTGTGGGGCTTTCAAAAGGAGCCCTCTATCTCAGATTTACGAGCAAAGAAGAAGTCGCTCTTTCGATGATTGACCGCATGAACCGAAGACTTCGGGTGCGCCTTGAACATGTCTTAGATCAACCACACGGCGCGGAAGACAAGGTCATCGCGTTACTCGTAGAGCGGGTGATGTTCAAGTACGACAGCGTGAAGAAATACTTCGCGAGCTTCGATGAAGTCTACGCAGCCCTTCGGCCAGAAATTCTCAAGCGACGCGAGGAGTATCTGATTGAAGAGTCCAAAATTCTCGCCCTCGCAATTGAGCGAGGGATCGCAGTGAGAGCTTTCAAGTGCGAGGATCCCTATCAAGCAGCATCGATGCTTGTCCTCGCTAGCAACGCATTGCTTCCCTATCGCCTAAGCCCGTCTGAACTCGGCAAGCGAAAGGAGCTCCAGGAGCGGGCAGAGCAGCTCGCAGCATTTCTCGTCCAAGCCCTGAGCCCGAACAACGTCCCGCAAGACGAACTCTATGGAGTAAAGAATTGAAAACACAAGCAAAAGAAGAACCGGTATCAAACCCAATTCAGGATAACGGAGCTGGGGAAATTGAGCCCGTCAAGGAGAAAGCCAAGCGGCCCGCGTGGCTCTTGCCCGGGATTGGCATACTCGCCGTTGTCGGAATCGTGTACCTGGTGCGTTCCCTTTCGTTTTCGAGCAATCACCAGGGCACTGATGATGCCTTTGTGACCTCACACGTTATCAGCATCTCGCCGCAGATCCAAGGCACAGTTGCGACCGTCTTCGTAACCGACAACCAGCCGGTCAAGAAGGGCACGTTGCTTGTCCAGCTAAACGACTCTGCGGAGCAAGCCGCCTATGACCAAGCAAAAGCGAACTTGGACCTTGCGATTGCACAAGCTCAGGGCGCACAACTTAGCGTGGGCCTAGCTGGCGCAACTGGTGGAGCGCAAATCCTTCAAGCCCAAGGCATTGTCTCACAGAGCCAAGCGGGCGTCGACTCCTCGATTTCTGATGTTGCGAAGGCTGCGGCTTTGGAAGCAGGCGCTAAAGCTGGAGTCAGCGGCGCAAGAGCCGGAATCAGTGGAGCTCAAGCGGCTTATGCTACGGCGCTTGCAAACGTAGCCCGTGCTAAGGCAGGCGTGGGTTCTGCGCAAGCGGACCTCCAAACTTCCATCGCATCCGCTAAGGCATCAAGATCATCGGTTGGAGCGGCACAGGCTGCTGCGACCCGAACTGAAAAAGATGCTCAGCGTGCTCAAACACTCGTGGCTCAAGGAGCAATTAGTGCCCAAACTGCCGAAATAGCCCAAGCTGCAAGTGATACCGCGAGAGCGAATCTTGATGCCGCCCAGCAAACTGCCGATGCTGCGGACGCCACAGTCAATCAGCGACGTCAAGCTATCGACGCTGCAAATCAACAGGTTATTGCCAGCCAAGCGGCGGTCGACCAAGCTCGATCGCAAATCACTGCCAGTCAGGCGCAATTAGTTGCAGCAGAGGCAAACGTTAACCAGGCGTCGGCAGCAGCTCGCACCTCACAACAACTTGTGAATCAGTCGCGAGGCAAGGCAGCTCAAGCTGCCGGCGAGCTCGCCCAGGCTAATACCACTGGAACCCAGGTTGCCCTCAGTAAGACTGCGCAGCAGCAAGCCTTTGCCCGAGTTGAACAAGCAAAGGCCGCCCTAAAGGCAGCCGAAACCAATTTGGCTTACACGAAAATCGTTGCTCCTGAAGACGGCAGAGTCAGCAAGCTCACTGTAACGATTGGCGCTTTGGTACAGCCCTTGTTCCCGATGATGTCCATCATCCCTGAGCAAGCTTCCGACCCCATGTGGGTAGTCGCGAACTTCAAAGAGACGCAACTGGGCGATATGAAGCCAGGTCAAACGGTGGACGTTGAAATTGACGGCGTACCCGGAGTTACCTTCCACGGCAAGCTCGACAGCATCTCCAAGGGCACCGGGGCTACGTTCGCGTTGCTCCCTGCGGATAACTCAACAGGCAACTTTACAAAGGTAGTACAGCGAGTCCCGGTTAAAGTGACCCTTGATCCCGGGCAGGCCGACTTGGAACGCCTAAGTTCGGGGATGTCGGCATCCGTCATGGTGACCACTAAGTAAATGGCCGCCGCGGCTGCAACCGTGCACGCTCGAGACGTTAGCGGCGAATACTCGCCAGCGGTACGTCTCGTCATCCTCATCGCGATCATGCTCAGCACGATCCTTGAGGTCCTGGACACTAGCATCGTCAACGTTGCGATTCCGGACATGCAAGGCAATCTGGGGGCGACCGTCGATCAGATCAACTGGGTCTCGACCGGCTACATCCTAGCCAACGTCATCATCCTTCCGCTGACAGGATGGCTGTCGAATTACTTCGGCCGTAGGATGTATCTTGCCGGTTCAATCTTGTTGTTCACTGCGGCTTCATTGCTTTGCGGAACGGCGACCACGCTTAACATGCTCGTCTTCTTCCGAATCCTTCAAGGAGCCGGAGGCGCAGCGCTGCTTTCAACCGCACAAGCAACGCTCATTGAAGTATTTCCGCGCAAACAGCTCCCGATGATTCAGGCCCTGTTCAGCATGGGTCTAGTTGCCGCGCCCACTTTTGGCCCAACCGTAGGCGGATTCATAACGGACACCTATAATTGGCGCTGGATATTCTTCATTAACATCCCGATTGGCATCCTCGCGGGCTTTCTCGTCCTGACCTTCCTGCAAGATTCAAAGTACCAAACCAAGCGTGTGCCCATCGACTTCATTGGAATAGGCATGCTTGCCATAGGCCTCGGTTCGCTTCAGACCATGCTTGAAAAGGGCAACCGAGAAAGCTGGTTTGAGTCGCCCCTTATCGTCACCCTCGCTATTTTGGCGGTCGTATTCCTAATCAGCTTCGTAATCTGGGAGTTAAAAACGGAATTTCCGGCCGTGAAACTGAGCGTTTTGCGCCACAAGAGTTTTGCAGCGGGGTCCCTCTACGGCATGGTGCTGGGTTTTGGGCTCTATGGGGGCGTATTTATCCTGCCCATCTTCCTTCAGGAGGTGCAGCATTTTACGGCTCTACAAACTGGGCAACTGCTGTTGCCGGGTGGCCTTGTTACCGCCCTATCCTTACCGATCTTGGGGCGGATTATGGGAAAGATTGACCCCAGAATAATCGTTTGCTTTGGTTCAATTCTCTTCGCGACGTCGATGTTCCAGATGCAACACATCAACATCGATACGGACACACGCGACTTGGTCGCACCGCTAATGATTCGCGGCCTAGCCCTGTCGTGCATGTTCCTGCCGCTTGTTCTAACTTCCCTTGCCGGACTTCCGCCCCAAGAGGTCGGTTACGCCTCCGGCATCTTTAATTTAAGCCGGCAAGTCGGCGGCAGTATCGGGATCGCCTTTCTCACCACGCAGCTTGATCACCGAATGGCAGTGCACACCGCGAACCTAGCGAACCACGTCAGCTTCAGCGACCCTGTCACCCAACAGCGGATTTTGATGGCGCAGCAACAGTTGGTCGCCCACGGCGTACCGCCAATTCAGGCCTTCTATTCAGCTATCGGTGCGATCAATTCAAGCATCGCGCGTCAAGCGATCACAATGTCGTTCGAAGACGGCTTTCGAATCATTGGCCTATCGTTCATCTTTGCCTTGCCGCTCTTGGTGCTGCTGCGGAGACCCAAGGGGCCGTCCGGTCCCGTTGATGCGCACTAGGTAAGCAGCGACGCAAAGTTCGAGGCTGTTTCACTGCGTCGCTATCCTCCGATCGTCATCCCGACCGGAGCAGGGGCGAAGTGGAGGAACCGGTGTTGGTCACGCCGCGTTCTCGCGGTAACGCCGCGCTTCCGATTACGGGCCATCGAGTGCTCGGGAAGACAGCCCACTAACCAGATACGACAATAACAGCCTCGGTCGATCCGTCGACTAACCAGAATCTGCTAGTTGATCTTGATCAACTCTAGATCGAACACGAGTGTCGCATTGGGTGGAATTACCCCACCGGCGCCACCAGGTCCATAGGCCAAATCCGAGGGGATCGTAACTTTGCGCCGCTGGCCAACCTTCATTCCAGTAACAGCCATGTCAAAGCCCTTGATGACTTGACCTGCTCCTAATTTGAACGAGAATGGCTGGTTGCGATCGCGACTGCTATCGAATTTGCTGCCATCGGGAAACATACCGATGTAATGAATAAGAACGGCGTTGCCCATTTGGGCCCCATCGCCTTCGCCCTCTGTGATTTCTTCGATTTCTAACATTCTTTGTTCCTTCAGTTCTTTGGTGGCTTCGGCGGCGCTGGAGCCTCAATTTTCATCAACTCAAGCTCAAACACGAGAGTAGCAAATGCCGGAATGACCGGCGGTCTCCAGTTGGGGCCGTAGGCCATCTGATAGGGAATCGTGACTGTTCTCTTGCCGCCAACCTTCATGCCCGTTGCACCCTTATCAAAACCGGCGATTAGACCTTTTGCACCAAGCGTGAATTCGATCGGCTCTTTCCTGGGATAGCTGCTGTCAAACACAGTGCCATTTAGGAATTTGCCGGTGTAATGCACTGACACCTTGTCGCCCGCTTTCGCGGCAAAGCCGGTTCCAGGAGCCACTTCCGCGATATCGAGGGCAGGCTTGTCGTCCTTCTTATCAACGCGCAACAGCTTGACCTCAAACACCAGGGTGCTCTTTCCAGGAATTCCTTCGACGCCCTTATCTCCGTAGCCCATTGTTGAGGGAATCGAGAGGATGCGCCTACCACCGACTTTCATGCCGGCGAAGCCATCGTCCCAACCCTTGATCACCTCACCGGCACCAAGGCTAAATGTGAAAGGCGGCTTGCCAACGGAGCTATCGAAAACCTTGCCGTCAAGCAGATTGCCTGTGTAATCGACGGTGATCCGGTCTCCAGCAGCCGCTTCTGCTCCCTTCCCGACGGTCATATCAAGGGTCTTAAGGGCATCCCCTTGGATCGAAAGGGCCAACGCGATGGCGTAACCAAACGTGAACATAGGAGCGAGGCTACCCCGACGAGGCTTCGCCCCGCAATCAGAATCTCAGACGCTAGAGTATTCACGGCGGTCAAACACCAAATCGCTTGCGATCTTCCAAATCTCGGGATCAATCCGGTTCTCCGGCTCGATCTTCGAGAAGTGAACGATGGCGCTTGTTAAACCTGCTTCTCTCGCGTAATGGAGGAAGACGGAATTCAATACTTGCCGCGTCGCGGGCTTTAAGCCGAAGCTCACGTTCGATACGCCAAGGATCGTGTTCACTCGGGGATGGCGGCGGCGAATTTCTTCAATCGCCTTGATGGTTTCTTCAGCCGACTGCCTGAATTCTTCCTGCCCCCCGCCGAGAGTAAAGGTCAACGCGTCGATAAAAACATCGTGGTCTGGGAGGCCATAGTGACGGGTTCTTGCCAACAACCGATCTGCGATTTCCGCTTTCTTTTCCCAATCCTTTGCCATCCCGTCCTCATCGATAGTAAGGGCGACTATGGCCGCGCCATATTTCTGGCAAAGTGCCAGGACGCGCTCGGTTCTTTCACCTCCATCTTCGAAGTTGATCGAATTGACAATTGGCTTCCCTGCCACCATCTTGAGAGACTTTTCGATCACCGGCCACTCGGTTGAGTCAATCATTAGCGGCACGGTTACGTGCCGGTTGTAGTAGGACAGCAGCGTCTTCATATCGCGCGCCTCGTCTCGTCCCACGTAGGCGGTACAAACATCCAAGACATGGGATCCTTCCCCTTCCAGTTCTCTGGCAAGTTCGGTCAGACCCTCCCAGTTCTCCTTTGCGAGCATGTCCTTGAAAGCGCGGGAGCCGTTGGCGTTAGTCTTCTCTCCGACGATCAGGAAGCTGGCGTCTTGTTTGTAGGGTTGGAACTGATACAAAGAGGAACAGCCAACAAGGCTAAGCGCGCCCGCTTGCTCATCTGTCCTCATCTCAAAGTCGAATCCAGCGAACTTGGCTCGTTGCTGAATCCAATGTGCAGGTGCGGTATGGGGTCTCCCGCCGACAGCTTCAGCGATCGCTTTCGTGTGCTCGGGTGTCGTGCCACAACAGCCGCCAGCCATAGCTACCCCATGTTGAGAGACAAAGCGGTCGTGGTGCTGCGCAAGTTCTTGAGGCGTCAGTTTATAGACCGCTTTGCCGCCTTCCATCATGGGAAGGCCCGCATTCGGTTGAACGGCAAGTGGACGGGTGCTGTTGTGGCCCAAGAATTGGACGTGAGAACCCATTTCCACCGGCCCAGTCGCGCAATTGAGCCCAAATGCCTTAACCGATGGGAAGGCCTCAATCATGTTAAGCGCAGCGCCGATCTCGCTGCCAAGCAGCATGGTGCCGGTTTGCTCCATCGTCACCTGGACGAAAATAGGCACATGAATTTCCGTCTCTGCCATCGCTCTATTCGCCGCAACGATGCCAGCCTTCACCATAAGGAGGTCTTGGAGTGTTTCCAGCAGCAGGGCGTCTGAACCACCTTCTAGAAGAGCTTTGAAGGAGGTGAAGTACGTCGATTCTAGTTCGTCCCATGTCGTCTGGCTAAGGCTGACCAGCTTTGTGCCGGGACCTATCGCGCCTACGACGAACCTTGGCTTTTCGGTTGTTGAAGCTGCATCCGCGGCCTTTCGCGCAACCTGCGCTGCAGCTAGGGATATGTCGTACACAAGTTCAGGGATCTCATACTCGGCGAGCACAATCGATGTTGAACCGAAGGTCCCTGTCTCGATAAGATCGGCGCCGGCGTTCAAGTAGTTGGTATGAATCTGCTCAATCACGTCCGGGCGGGTAAGAAGCAAGATTTCGTTGCAGCCATCAAGAAGCTTCCCGTCCAGGCGCTGTGCTGCCGCCCGGGCAACACGGGAAAGGCCTGAAATATCGCGAAGCACAAAGTCGTCCTGAGACAGCTCGGCCGCCTGGATTTGCGTACCCATCGCGCCGTCGTAAATCAACACCCGCTCTGAAAGCGCTTCGAGGAGTCTGGACTGCATATTCTAATGTTAGCCCCTTCGGTCCTATGAATCAGCATGCCTTTGAATCTGAGCGTCGCTCGTTAGGCGGTTTCTCTTGTTGGCAAAAGAATGAATGGTTGAAACCAAAAAATGATGAACTCGATGATCCTAGCATTTGAACCATCAGTAAGCCTGCCGGAGTTTGATTTACCCAGCATTGATCACTGCTAATAAGCTTCCCGGTCAGGGCAAAACCTAGGCGCAAGTGTGCTTCGGGAGAGGAAGTAAATGAGCTTTAATACGATGTTGATTGCTACAACTTTGGCCGCCTTGGCGGGTGCATATGGTCTGTTAAGGGACGCGATACGAGGTAACTCTCGGCCGTAGGGTTCCGCATTTCTGCTGGCTTCACGGTATCATCCGCAAGTCATGCAGGAACTCCTCGCTCGCTCGTGCATTCGCGATGTCCCGGACTTTCCCAAGCCCGGCATCATGTTCAAGGACATTACGCCAGTCCTTGAGCACCCAGCCGCATTTAAGCAAGCCTGCGACTTACTTGCTGAAGATGCCAGGGCAAAGGGCGCGGAAGCAATTGTCGGCATAGAAAGCCGCGGCTTCATCTTTGGCGTTCCCGTTGCCATCAGCCTCGGGCTCCCATTTGTCATGGCCCGAAAGCTCGGCAAGCTTCCCTACGACCGCATTACCGAAGAATATGCCCTTGAGTACGGCACGAATACTGTCGAGATGCACGTGGACGCGATCAAGAAGGGGCAGAAGGCGTATGTCGTCGATGATCTTCTGGCCACAGGCGGTACGGCGGCTGCCGCGGCGCGGCTTGTTGAGCGTCTTCACGGAAGTGTTTGCGGCTTTGGTTTCCTTATTGAACTTTCATTTCTTGAAGGCCGGCAAAACCTGCTCGGCTACCCCATTCACGCACTCATGGAATTCTAAGTGAGTCGCTGAGACGGCTTCACAACCATGCCTGCCCAGCTAAAGACCAGCCAGCCGCTCCTTATCGCTGTCATGGGTACGACGGCTTCCGGGAAAACGCCCCTTGCTGAGGCGCTTGCAGAACGCTTAGGGGCCGGCCTAATCAATGCGGACGCGTTCCAGATCTATCGAGGCATGGATATCGGCACCGCGAAGCCTATTCACAAGCATCGATATTCCTTGCTGGACATCAAGAATCCCGATGAAGGTTTTGGCGTTGGTGAGTGGGTCCAGTTGGCGACTCATGAACTGGAGCTTCTGTGGTCCCAAGGTCGCTCGGCTATTGTCGTTGGCGGCACAGGGCTCTACATTCGTGCTCTTTTTGAGGAGTTTGATGGGCTCCACCCTGCCCCAGACCCGGAACTACGCGCGGACCTGGAACGCCGCGAGCGCGATGAGGGACTTGCCAACCTTTTTGCAGAATTGATGGAACGTGATCTGGAAGCGGCAAAGCTCATTGATCCAAAAAATCCTGCTCGAGTCAGGCGCGCCTTAGAGCGCTTGTACTCAAACGCAGTGCCCATGACGGTCTCGATACCACCATTTATTAGGATTAAATTCGCAATTGATCGCACATTAGAAATGCTGAACGAATCCATAGCGACTCGAACACAGGATATGATGCAAAATGGTTGGTCACAGGAGGTCACAACCCTCTTGCAAAATGGCTATGTGCCGGAGAACCCTGGCTTTAGGGCCTTGGGTTACCGACAAGTGTGCAATTATTTGGAGAGAAAATTAGATTTGCAGGAAGCAATCGCGACAACGATCGCGGCCACCCGGCAGTATGCGAAGCGCCAGAGAACTTGGCTAGCTTCGGAGCCGGGATTGGTAAGGCTGACTGATGGATCTGCGCTCGAAGTTTTTGATCGAGCGATGGGCGTCATAGTCGCCACTTATAGTTAGGAGCGTTAACAGGATGGGTAAAGCAATCAATCTACAGGACATGTTCCTGAACCAGGTGCGAAAAGAAGGCATCGGGGTGACAATCTATCTGACAAACAGCGTGCAACTCCGCGGGCAGGTCCGTGGTTTTGATGCGTTTACAGTGCTGCTGGATGCGCCGGGTAAGCCAACGCAGCTTGTATACAAGCACGCCGTTGCCAGCATTGTTCCTGCAAAACCTGTAGGTCAAGGACGACAGCACGAGGACGGGACCTCAGACGAATTTCGTAGAGTATCAGAGTGATCCCTTTTACAAAGATGCAGGGCATCGGCAATGACTTTGTCATGGTCGATACTCTGCAAGACGAGTTGCCGGAAATCGACATCGCCTCCCTTGCTAGGGCGATAAACGATAGGCGGTTGGGTGTTGGCGGCGATGGCCTCATCTTGATGGAAAAGGGCGAGACCGCCCCCTTCAAGATGCGCATGTTCAATCCGGACGGTTCGGAAAGTGAGATGTGCGGCAACGGCATTCGTTGCTTCGTGCGTCTTCTCAAAGACCATAACCACCTAGCCGCAGACACCGTTTCGGTAGAAACGGGAGCCGGGACGCTCAACCTTGAGCTGAAACCGAGCGGACTTGTCACTGTCGACATGGGAATCGCCAGGCTAACTCGAGGCGAAATCGGGATGACCGGCCCATCGGACGAGCGATTTGTCGAACAACCCGTCGATAGGGGATGGCTCGGAACGGCAGTCTCAATGGGAAATCCCCACCTTGTCGTTTTCCTCGAAGATGTCAAAGCAATTGACTTAAGAGATGCAGGTTCTAGGCTTGAGAATCTATCTATTTTCACGAACCGGACGAACGTTCATTTCGTGCAGGTGCTGAGCCGCAATTCGCTTCTTCAAAGGACTTGGGAGCGAGGAGCGGGGGCAACACTCGCATGTGGCACCGGAGCCTGCGCGTGCGCCGTCGCAGCCACTCTCACGGGCCGATCTGACCGTGATGTTGAAGTTCAGCTACCCGGAGGGTCCCTGCAACTTCGGGTTGCGGAAGATTGGAGGGTCTTTATGACTGGCCCCGCAGAAACCGTATTCGAAGGCGTTTGGCAAGACTAGCTGCCTCGTAACGTAAGAAGCCCTGCTGCGATTTGTCGCGACAGGGCTTCTCAAATTTGCTGCGTTTGCTTACGCGGCCTGTTCATTCGCAAGGAACGTGTGAAGCACGTACCGCGAACTGCCGATGAAATCGATAAACTCGATACCAAATCCTGCTTTCTCGTTCGAAAGGTGTGCAACGACGCCCATCATCCGGATGTTCTCTTCTGCCGACAGTGCGATCTGCACTTCGACGAGGCTGCCCGGCTCGATAGGGTGATCAAGGGTTACCCAGACTCCGCCAACACTGATATCCTCGGTCTCACCGACGAATCGCTCTACACTTGATTCGCCTTCGATTTCGCGAATGGCTCTAAGCTGGACTCCAGCCTTGACACCCTGTCGAGGATAGCGACGGCGATCAACCTCTTCCCAGAGCTCATCTGAGAGTTGAATGTGCCACTCGCCCTCTTCCACAGCGACCGCAGTAACACCGGCTTCCGCCTTGTAATACTCGTTTCGATCAAAAAGGATGAGAAGAGCCCGATTGCCTTCGCTAACAAGCTTGGCGTCAGCGCTTGTGACGACAACGCTCAAAGGCGATGTTGATGCGATCGATGCTTTTATTGCCACAGAACCCTGCTCCGTGTAAAACACCAATCGGATTGGGCTACCGGGCCGAATTCGATTTTTCAAGGCTGCAACGTTATCCACAGGAGGATTTTCGGCAATAACGCGGCATTAATTAGAGGTTATTGGCTTCCTTAACCTCAATAATCCAACGGCTTGCGGCTCTTGATCCTCTCAATTTCCCTGCGGGAATCGTCTTGAGCGATCTTGTCGCGCTTGTCATAACTGCTCTTGCCTCGTGCCAAGGCGACTTCCACCTTAACCCGCCCCTTGCTGCTGAAGTACATCTTCGTGGGGATGATAGTAAATCCCTTTTCCAGGGACTTCCTGTTCAACGTCGCAATCTCACGGCCGTGCATCAACAATTTACGATCACGGCGGCGCTCCGGTTGGAAGCTTGTCGCGTGATCATAGGACTCAATATCCAAGTTGATCAAGAACAGTTCGCTTCCTTTGATCAAGCAGTAAGCGTCTGCCAGATTGGCACGCCCAAGGAATACGCTTTTGACTTCGGAACCGACTAGGACAATGCCAGCCTCGTAGGTCTCGACCAATTCGTAGTCGTACCTTGCTCGTCTGTTTTGTATTTGCCTCGGCGCTTCCGAGGCTTTGCTTTGTGCCTTCTTCTTCGCCATGGCCCGCACAGTGTACCAACCGAAGGTAAAGTCAGGCCAGTGAAGAAGCTTCTGTGTTTGCCAATTCTAGTGGCGGTTGTGCTTAGTTTTACTGGCTGCGGCACTCCAACTGTAAAGACAACGGATACCGTGGTGGGTACTGGCGATGTAGCTGTTCCCGGCAAGACCGTTGGCGTGGAGTACACAGGCAAACTTCGGAACGGAATTACATTTGACACCAACGTGGCCTCCGGGAAGCTCCTCTCTTTCACCCTTGGTAAAGGCGAGGTCATCAAGGGTTGGGATGACGGTCTGCTTAACATGAAAGTAGGCGGCGAGCGAGATCTTGACATTCCCGCATCCCTCGCATACGGTCCGAATAGTCCCACCCCATTAATCCCGCCAAATTCCGACTTGCTCTTTCACGTAAAACTTGTCTCCGTTAAATAGGTCTAAGGCGACCGCTTCGGGCTGGAGGTAAAGTTAGCGATTGTGAAGTGCACCGCTCTAACCTTATCCCTTATTGCCGCTTGTCTCCTGAGCGCAGGATGCTCTGAAAAGCCGAAAGAGCCCATTGCGACCGCGCCTGTTGCTCCGAAGGCTGACGACAAGCCCACCGGTCCTGCGCTGGCTAAGCTCGATATCAAGGACACAAAAGTTGGTTCGGGGACCGACGTCGCTAAGCCTGGAGCAACCGTATATGTGACCTACGTTGGCAAGCTTGCAAATGGCGAGGAATTTGACGGCAGTGAGAAGCACAACGGCGATCCTCTCTGCTTCACCCTGGGCGTAGTGCCGCCTCAAGTCATCAAAGGATGGGACCAGGGCCTCGCGGGAATGAAAGTAGGCGGCGAACGCCATCTAGGGATTCCTGCGAAACTTGCATACGCCGATCACCCCCCAGCCGGCATTCCATCAAACGCGGATCTTTTCTTTGATGTAAAGCTGCTGGACGTTATCATGCCTGGAGACCAAGGCACGGTCATCACCACCGATATCAAGAAAGGTTCAGGCAAGGCTGCTAAGGACGGCGATACAGTTAGCGTCGACTACACTGGCACCCTGGCAAATGGTGTTAAATTTGACTCGTCGAAGGACAGGAATCAGGCCTATAGCTTGAAACTAGGCGCTCACGAGGTTGTTCCTGGCTTTGAATCAGGAATCGTAGGAATGAAACTCGGCGGCGTGCGAAAGCTCAAAATTCCCCCAGCATTGGGCTACGGTCAGAGTGGTCGGCCAGGTATTCCAAGCAACTCGATTTTATATTTCGTGATTGAACTTCGATCGATCAACTAGGGCTTCGTGCCTGAGGCGACGTAGCTCCGGTACGATCAATAGATAATGAGACTGAGCACTGCGTTGAAAGTCATTTTCCTCACAGTGTTTTCGACTCTTGCGCTTAGCGCAAGCGCGCAGGTTACGAGGTCGGGCAGCAAATACCTGATCCGCGTTATGTACAAGAAGGGCTCTACCGTCAGGTACTTGTCGAAAAGCTCGATGGTCACGGGCCCTAAGAAGACCATGACTGTCAACGTCCCGATGACCTTGAGAGTCCTTAATGTGGTCAAGGGAGTAGCGGACATTAAGGTGACCGTCGGACCAGTAACTGCAAATGGAGCAGTAATGCAGCCAGCGCGGACCACGCCGGTCGTTAAGGTCGACTCCCTTGGCAGGCCCGTGGACGGCTCCAGCACACCAATGATGAGTGGGAATTTTCCAGTGAAACCGGTTGGTGTAGGCGAGACTTGGTCATCCAACGTCTCTTTGCAGGGAATGCCAATGAAGGTAACAATGAATTTCATCTTCCGAGGACTGAAGACGGTAGCCGGCAAGTCCTACGCTGTGGTTGGAATTGCCGTGAATAGCGCGTCCAACACGAGCACTCTGACCGGCCGAGGAGAGATGAGCGTTGCCGCCGCTGACGGTATTGTCTCCAGCATGAACCTCGCGATGACCATAAAGGTCCCTGCCAGCCAGACCAGTAATGGCGGCTCAGTTGCTTTCACAACAACGATGGTCCGCAAGTAGGGTCTTGGTCGCCAAATGCACTTTGAGCCCATTGAGCGAGCCGCTGGTTCGGACAAGCGTCTTCTAGAATTGCTTCGTGGCCATCCGCGGGTTACCGAAGTTCTTAAGGATGCCTCGGAGAAGGGGCTGCGCTTCGAACGCCAGGGATATTCACGCCACATTTCGATTGGTGACGCCAGCGAGCCGTTAAGAGGTCTCGTAGAGCTTCTCGACAACAACCCCCTCGTCTGCACCGATCGTTTTTCCGTCCCAGATGCCGCCGCCACTCTAGCATTGATTGCCCTTGGACCTCTTGCAGAAGCCGGCCTCATTCTCGAAGCCCCAATTTTCATCTCGAATTTGGAACTCAACGAAGCCCGCATAGACGCCTTCTTGTCGACCGCCGGCTGGCACGGAGGTGTGAATGTTTCCAGCGAAGTGTCAATAAGTAAGACCATTGGAATGGCCACCGCGATGGCTTCGATCAGAACGCCCGAGAATCTCGAAGAACTGGATGCGCTCTATGAGGAGCGCTATGGACGGTCCTTCTACGTTCGGCTCGCCGATGAATCAAGTTGGAATCCCAGTACTGTCGAGGGTCAACCCTATGCCTTATATCGCCTTAGGATATCTGTTGATGAAGGCATCAGCATTCTCACGATTCAAGTCTTGGCGGACGTAGCGGGAAAATGTGGCGCAGCTCAAATCGTCCATGCGATGAACGTCATGTGCGGCTTCGAGGAAACCCTGGGTCTGGAGCGCGCCTATTCCGGCTTGTGAATGATGTCTGGACCTTTCTCGCCAGCAACCTTTTCCCAGACCCCTTTACCTGCCTTCTTCCAGGTCGAGAACCCTTTCGCTGCTGCTTTGTCAGCGTCGACGCCTTTTCCGACCTTGAAACTGGCGCGGCTAATGATGCGATGAACGGCAAGGCCGCAAGTCGGGCAAAACTTGAGGTGATCCTCTTCGACTCCCTGCATTACCTCGACGACGCCGTCGCATAGAAAGCAATCTCGATCTTCCGGTTCGTATTCGTAAATGGGCACGAGCTTCTACCTAAGATTATGACGATCAAACCGCCGAACACCAGATCACAATTCTTCGAGTCGCTCAACTGCGAGATTTCTGAATGCCGTTTGTGTCCTCGCCTAGTGGAGTGGCGAGAGCAAGTAGCGGCCGAAAAGCGTAAGTCCTTCGCCGAGTGGACTTACTGGGGGCGCGGCGTTCCCGCTTTTGGTGACCCTGACGCTGAGCGCCTCATTGTCGGCCTGGCGCCGGCTGCCCACGGTGCGAACCGGACCGGAAGGATGTTTACGGGAGATCGTAGTGGCGACTGGATTTACAGGGCTTTGTTCAAGGTGGGCATTGCTAGCCAGCCGACATCCGTGCAAATTGGCGATGGCCTCACTCTCAAGGGGGCAATGATTTGTGCCGTGGCGCACTGCGCACCGCCCGATAACAAGCCAACGCCCGAGGAGATTCAAAACTGCTCTACTTATCTCCTTTCGATTCTTGAGAATCAGCGCTGGAAGGCGATACTCTGCCTCGGCGGCATTGCTTGGGATCAGGTTTTGAAACGCTCTGGTGAACGGCGACAACCGTTCGGCCACGGTCGGCAATACAGGTCCGGAAATGGCACGCTCTTCGTTGCTTCTTACCATCCTAGTCAGCAGAACACGTTTACTGGTCGCTTAACTGAAGATATGCTGGATGAGGCCGTTGGAACGTGGGCCTGTGGATAGCACTATGAGTAATTCCAGTGCTCGAGTCACAAGCGAAGCCGCCTCATACGTAAAATTGGTTGGAAATAGCCAATCCTGAGCCTAGGATAGGCGAAGAGAACCCGGCGCACCTAAAGAGGTCTCCTAGCGATCCGCTGAGACGTCCAATCATCGGTCGCCTCGCATAAGGCGACAGATGCTCCTTGACAACCTAGTCCTCGATTTCGTCATCCCACACAAACGGTGTCCCTGGTGGCAAAGGGTCGCGGCTGTTGTACGGCAGATAAATTCTTACTTGGTTCGCCTGCTCGCTTTCCTCGAACGGCTCTCTGCCATAAGCCTTGGGTCTGCGCCGCTCTAGCCACCACGCAGCGGCTCGCCAAGTGCCGGTCGCCGCGGCCTGCATAACTTGGGCAAGTGCCGCCGCTTCAGCCTCGGTTTCCGCTAACTCCATATTCTCGCAAAATTTTGGATCTTCCTTAAGGTAGCGATAAAGAGTTCTCCTGCTGTAACCAGCGCGTGCAGCAGCGACGTCCCGGGTGTTCCCAGCCCTAAGAGCCTCGAACACCTTTTCATCCCGCCCCGCATCTCGCTTGGTCGGCCTACTCATTTCTTGCACCTTCGAAACCAGTGCCAAATGTGCCAAAACCCATGCAAGTCCAAACGTTCGATCCGGGCAAAAGCTTCGGTCGCGAGCCCTAATCCGGCCTCCCAAGCGCCTCTGACCTAACGAGGAGCGATTAGCAAGGTCGAAACGGGGAGGTCGTTGCATCGCTTCAGTTGGCCGTAGTTGTCATCTTGAGCGCAGCCGCAGAGAAGGATGACAACAGAGGCCATTTGGCTAACAGGTAGCGATCCAATGAAACGAGAGGCCTCGAGAATCCTACTTGGTCTCGTTGACGAGTGAAACACGATCCAAATCAAATCGCTTAAGGTCTCCATTGCGGGAAACGGAGATTTTGACCTTGCTCCCAAGCGGCCCGTCAAGCATCTTCTTGAGTTGCCGGTACTGTTGCGTCGTTAAATCCACGTCGCCGATACTTAAGAGCTCGTCGTCTTCTTTCAGGCCAGCCTTGTCGGCAGGGCTACCAGGAGCAACGCTGAAAACCACAACCTTACGGTGCTGCGAGTCAAAAGCAGCTGAGAATCCAGGCTCGCCAATGATCTCGTTGCCGACCTGCTCGGTTATTCTTTCCAGCCAAACACGTCTGCGCTCATAGTCGAACGTGACGTTGAAATTCTTTAAGAATTGGTAGCCAACCGTTCCGTCAGATTCAGCCGATCCGGAAGGCAAATCAATGACATCCCATACGCTCGAAGCTACCGGGACTCCAAAAATATTCGAGTTAGCTACGTGCAGGGACCAACTGTCCACAGGCCCAGAAGCGATTTCTGCCTGGTGCATAAAATTCGCCTTCTTGCCTTCAGGCCAGAGGCCTACACGCTCCAAAACGTCCCGGTGGGTCGTAAGGTAGAAACCGTTCCCAGTATCCAGAGAAAGGACAAAGGACTTCCCCGCTCCGACATTTGCTTCCATGACAATCGCGTTGTCGCCAATCGGGAGCATCTTATTGAGGAAGGTCGCCTTACCGTCAGGAGTCTTCGTGCTGATATCGAAGGCTTTCGGGTGGAAGATGAACATGTGCTTCTGAAAGTTGATTTCAGTCACATACTTTTGAAGCACGCTCAAGCCCAGAATTCCGTCGGTGTGGCTATGGTATTCGGCGGACATTCTTGCCATCGGTTGCTGGACGATGACCATGTCCTGGGTGTCGATTGATTGGCCGCCCAGCTTGATGCTCTTAGCCTTGACGGTTCCAACCTCGATTTCGCCCACGAAGTCCCGCAGGGTCATTTTGCCGCTCGGCGCCCCAACGTCAATTGCATTGTTGAGAACTACTGCTCCGCCGAATCCCGAGTCAAACATGAGGGACACAGGTCGATCATTTACGACTGCATCAACAATGAGGGCGTCGTCAGTCACCCTAAAGGGAACTTCAATGTTCGCGGCTTGGGTGAGCGCTATAAAGCAAAACGCAGCAGCTAGTGGCATGTATAAAATAGACTCCCGGATTGCGCTGACGATTACTACGGGTTAGACGGCTTTTTTCGACCCGCCATTAGGTAGATAGGCATCGTAATGAAACCGAAACCGCATACGCTACAAGATCCACAGAGAACTTGAGGGGCGATCCAGATCCAATTACCACGTCGGTCCACGATGTCCAGAATTAGCCAACCCAGCATGCCAAGCTTGTTGCCCAAGAAAAGGAGCCCCACGATCTGGGGAATGGCGTGTTGTGAGGCCGCCTGCATCCCTGCCTGATCTCCCTTAAATTGAGAAAATAGCGGGATGATTACTGACGCGAAGTACAGGATGAACGCGAGGTCAAGCGCAGCCAAAACTGCTCCGATTCCAACCCACCCACCTCCTAATTTTGGAACAAATCCAAGAGAATGCTCAGGTGGTGCATAGCCCGCCGGATACGCGGTTTGGACCGTGGTCGTCTGACCTCCAACTGGAGCCGAGGGAGATGCGTTGCTGGGCGCGACTCCGGATTCCGATTCAATCCTAAGAATGAGGTCCCGCGCTCCCGCATGGCTTGGCTCTAAACGCGCCGCCTCTTGCGCCATGCTCGAGGCCTCAACCTTTTGGCCCTGGCTATAAAGGTGAACAGCGAAATTGAAATAAGCCTTGGCACTATCCGGACCGAGCGTAATCGACTGTCTAAACGCATCTGTGGCCGCCTGCGGCTGATTACTCTGAGACAGCGCAATAGCCCTTAAAAGGTGAGCCTCAGCATTATTCGGACTAAGCGCGACGGCCTGATCCGCGAGCTCAAGGGCTTGAGCAACCTGCCCGCTTTGGAGGGATTGAGTTGCCTGATCGATAAATTGTTTCGCTTGTTCTTCAGCCATGTTTTAACTCGGGATCAATGTCGGACTCGAATTTACCTAAATCTGCAACAAATGGTGAGTGGAACACAGGGGCCCACGGAAACCGTAGCAGAGGGTTAGTGATTTCTGTATACTGTCCACGCGGTAGAAATCTTGCCCCGCGTATCTGACCGTAATTTTGGGTTAAACCAGGTGAAAAGTTTGAAGATTAGCAATGCTACCAAGGCCGCCATTGCGGCTCTCGTTATCGGCCCGCTCCTTGCCGGATGTCCTGCCGGCGACGCGGCAAAGACTGAAACGGACAAAGGGACCCCAGCTAAGACTGGAGACGTTGCCAAGACCGACGCCAAGCCAAGGCCAGTCTCTACAGCGCCAGGCAACAAGGCCGCTGGCGACACGATAATCATCGGCCTCGTCGCTAGCGAAAACGGCGACCAAAAGCCATGGGGCGACGACAATGTGAAGGGCGCTCAGCTCGCAGTTAAGGATTTTGAAGCCGCGGGAGGAATCCCTGGCAAGAAGATTCAACTCCAGATCGAGGACAGCGCCTCAAAGCCTGAGCAGGGCAAGAGCGCTGCTGAAAAGCTGATCGCTGCTGGAGCGCTCGTACTTGACGGCGAAGTGGCCAGCGGAATCACCATGCAAATGGGTCAGGCCGCATTCGAGAAGGGCGTTCCCGTTGTTGCTGTTGGAGCTACTCGCACTGACCTCACGGAGCTTGGATCAAACATGTTCCGCGTCTGCTATGCGGACGACTTCCAGGGACCGGTAATGGCGAACTTCGCTTATAAGGATTTGGGCCTTCACAAAGTCGGCGTCATGACTGACAAGAAGCTCCCATACTCCACAGGTCTCAGCGACAGCTTCAAGGCGACTTTCATTAAGCTCGGCGGCGAGATCGTTGACGAGCAGTTCTATGAGGCTGGCCAGAAGGACTTCAAAGGTCAGCTAACGAACCTAAAGTCCAAGAATCCAGAAGGCATCTTCTGCAGCGGCTACTTCACGGAAGTTGGCCCGCTTGCAAAGCAGGCCCGAGACCTGGGCATCACGGTTCCGCTCATGGGTGGCGATGGTTGGGATAGCCCAACGATCATCACTTCTGGTGGCGATGGCATCATCGGCGGCTACTTCTGCAACCACTATAACGACAAAGACTCTCGACCTCAGGTCAAGACGTTCCTTGACCACTGGGCTAAGGCTTACAACGGTTCAAAGCCTGGTACCACCATGGGCGCACTTGGCTACGATGCTATGAGCGTGACATTGGATGCAGTTAAGCGAGCCAAGGCACTCGATTCAAAGTCGATCATCGATTCGCTTGAGGACACCGACAAATTCCCGGCCGTCTCAGGAGATATCACCCTCAAAGGCATGAGAGGCACTCCTCCAAAGCGAGCGCTCGTCGTTCAAGTCACGAAGGACGGCTTTGTCTTCAAGAAGGATTACACTCCTGATCAGGTGACTAAGTAGCTTGATCGCAGTGTTTCCAAACTTAATGGCAGCGTTGGACTTTTCAACGCTGCCACAACAAGTCGTGAATGGGCTCCTCCTTGGAGCCATTTACGCTTTGATTGCACTCGGCTACACCATGGTGTACGGAGTTCTTAAGCTTATTAACTTTGCTCATGGCGAGGTGTATATGCTTGGTGCGTACGTCGCTCTCCTTACTTCATGGAAGCTAGGCTATACGCAGGAGCAGTTGGCGGTATCGGATTTGCCAGCATCGGCGCTGAACTTATTTATCATGTTCTTCGCCGCGATAGTCATTTGCGCGATTATCGGCGTTGTCATAGAGCGATTTGCTTACCGGCCGATGCGAGGAACTTCGAGGATTGCTTCGCTGATCACCGCGATTGGCGTCTCCCTTTTCCTTCAGTACGGCGGAGCGCTCGTGCTGCCAATCAGCCCCCCACCATCCATTTCCGACCATGTCAGCCCATTCAAAGGGTCCATTACCAAGACAATAATTCCAGCCTCGGCCGCTCTCCAAGACAAGATCGCGGCATCCAAGCCGGCTTATGACGCGGCTGAGAAGACTTTTAACGACTATCTGGCCGAGAAGCACTTAGACCGATTCAATTTGCCTCCGGATGGTGAGAAGCTGCGTGACACAGCGAGCGCAGCAGAGCGGACCTATACCGAGGCCAAGGGCTCTGCATCCAATTCTGCCGTGCAGGTCACGGTTCAGAAAGGTCAACTGATCATGTTTGGCATGGCGGTCTTCCTGATGATCGTGCTACGGTTCCTGGTTATGAAAACGCCGGCAGGCCGCGCGATGCGAGCCGTCTCGCACGATTTCGATTCGGCGTCCCTGATGGGCATTAATGTGAACCGGATTATTGTTTTCACGTTCGTCCTTGGCTCCGGGCTAGCCGGCGCGGGCGCAATGATGACTTCCACGTTTCTCAGCACGCCCCTAACGACCTTTTATGGAATGGAAGCAGGTGTTAAGGCCTTCACAGCTGCCGTCCTTGGTGGAATCGGAAATATTCCAGGCGCCGTGCTTGGCGGCCTGTTAATGGGCGTTGCCGAGTACATGGTTGTTTGGGCTGGCTACTCCAGCTACCGAGACGCGATCGCTTTTGTTATTCTCATTGTGGTTCTGCTCGTTAAGCCTGGTGGCCTTCTCGGTTCCTCTAAGGTGGAAAAGGTTTGAAGTACTGGGTCGTTCGCATTGCCAGCATCGCGCTGGCTCTCTTTGCCTGCTACGGCATCGATATGATGAGTGCGGGTTGGAATTCCTACAGCCAGCGCATTTTTGCACTGGTGGGTCTGTACGTCACCCTTGCCGTTAGCCTCAACCTTATTAATGGAATTACTGGGCAGTTCTCAATCGGCCATGCGGCTTTCTATCAGGTCGGCGCCTATCTCAGCGGCTACATTAGCGTGACCTTTTACGACAAGATGGGCGTTCATGGCTTGCCCTGGCTGTTCTTGATGATGTTTGCCGGCGCCGCCGGGGCAGCAGTTGCCGGCCTCGTTGTCGGATTACCTTCGCTTCGATTACGTGGTGACTACCTTGCCATTGTAACGATGGGCTTTGGTGAGATCATACGGATCATCGTCGAGAACACGGACAAGATCGGCGGTTCGTATGGCCTCAACGTTCAGCCCAAGTTCTTGCATGTCGGCGTCATATGGCTGCTCGCCATTGTTTGTATCGCGGTCTGCCGAAACCTACTTAAGACCGCCCACGGTCTGCCCTTCCTTGCGGTCCGAGAGGACGAGATTGCCAGTTCGGCAATGGGCGTGAACGTCACGTCGACGAAGGTGACGGCCTTTGTTTTAGGATCTGCATTTGCCGGTGCCGCGGGCGCGCTGCTTGCCCATTACGAAGGGTTCATCACTCCGACCACGTTTGCGATGGACACGTCTTTCATCATCCTGACCATGGTTGTCCTGGGCGGAACCGGATCCATCACTGGCAGCGCCATCTCAGCTGCCCTGTTGGCCTATTTGCCTGAATACTTACGAACGCTGCAAAACGCTGATGGAACGCCGCTCGCGGTGACGGGCTCGTCGGTTATGGCCGCCCTCCTGACGGTTGCCGTCGCGGTTGGGGCCATTCGTGCCGTGATTAACATGCCGGGAGCGAGCGCGCAAAAACGGACGCTCTATATCTTGGGAGCCATTTTGGCGTCAGGGCTAGTCAAGATCATCTTTCAAATCGCCCTGTTGCAAGTCCCCTATCTTGCCAAGCTGCATATTGAGGCGGGCCAACTTAGGATGGTCATCTTCGCCGTTAGTCTGGTAGTGATCATGCTCATCAGGCCACAAGGAATCTTCGCTCACCACGAATTCAGTTGGAGTTGGGTTAAGAAGGTCTTGTTCAGGAAAGAAGGTCCAAAGACGGCGGTGGCCTCGTGAGCCTGCTGAAGCTCAACAAGGCAACGATTCGGTTTGGTGGTCTTGTGGCCGTCAACGAAGTGAGCTTCGATCTTGAAAAGGGCGATCTCTTCGGCCTAATCGGCCCTAACGGCGCCGGCAAGACGACTTGTTTCAACCTGATTACCGGTGTATACACGCCAACGTCGGGTGAGATTGTGTTTCAAGGCAAACAGATTCAGGGCACCCCTTCAAATCGTATAGCTAGCCTAGGCATAGCGCGAACCTTCCAAAATATCAGGCTCTTCCCCGCTCTATCAGTTTTGGAGAACGTAGTCGTCGGCGGATTCCTTAGACACAAGACCGGGCTGTTCAGCGCCCTTGCCTATCTCCCCAATTCAATAAAAGAGACAACGCGACTTAAGGACGAGGCTTACCATCTGCTAGAAATCCTCGACCTGGAAGACGTGGCTGATACTCGTAGCGCAGACTTGCCCTACGGAAAGCAGCGACGCTTAGAAATTGCCCGCGCAATGGCCACGCAACCGGAGTTGCTCCTGTTGGATGAGCCCGCAGCGGGCATGAACCCGCAGGAATCTGAAGACCTAATGCGCACCGTGCGCAAACTTCGAGACGAGCACGGCAAGACCGTCCTGCTCATAGAGCACGATATGAAGTTCGTTATGAACCTCTGCGAAAAGATTTTCGTGCTGGACCACGGCGAGCAAATTGCCTACGGCGGTCCCAGTGAAGTCCGCAATGACCCGAAGGTCATCGCAGCGTATCTTGGCGAAGCCGTTTAACTGGGAGATTTTCGTAAGTCCGGACGCAGGCCCAAACTATCCTGCGACTACATTGAACTAGAAGTTAATGACTTTCTTAGCTGCTGCCACGATCTTTTCAACCGACGGCAGGACAAACGACTCCAGGGGCTTTGCCCATGGCACTGGCGTATCCAGGCGAGTAATTCTTAGCGGAGGCGCATCCAGCAAGTCGAAGGCGTTGTTGCATATCCGAGCAACGATCTCGCCTGCGAAACCGCAGGTCATGGGAGCCTCGTTGACTACAATCACACGGTTTGTCTTGGCGATTGACTTGTAAATCGTCTCTTCGTCAAGAGGGACCAACGTTCGAATATCGATGACCTCGGCTGAAATACCGTCTTTCGCCAGTTCGTCAGCTGCCTGCAAGCAGTGGTAGACATTGTTTCCGTAGCTAACGAAAGTCAAGTCCGTTCCTTCGCGGCGAACAGCAGCCTGACCTAGCGGAACGATATAATCCTCGTCTGGCAGAACCTCTTCGATCTCACGAAGCCGATACAACTCCTTGATCTCATAGAAGATAGTTGGGTTGCCATCTCGGAAGGCTGCTTTCAGCAAACCCTTAGCATCGTAAGGCGTTGAAGGAACAATGATGCGAAGACCAGGCGAGTTCGCAAACCAAGCCTCGTTCATCTGAGAATGATAGAGTGCGCCGCCGCCATAGGCGCCCGCCGGCCCTCGAACCACGACGGGCATGTTAACCTCGCCGGCAGTTCGATAGTGATAGGTCGCCATCATATTGACGATTTGGTCAAAGCCAGTTGAAATGAAGTCAATGAACTGCATTTCGGCCATGACCGTTTTGCCGTTCAGGGCAGCTCCAACGCTCGCGCCGATGATGGCCGCTTCGCTGATTGGCATGTCCATAACGCGATGCTTGCCGTGCTTTGCCTGGAGGCCCTCGGTCACGCCGAAGGCACCGCCTAGCACGCCGATGTCCTCGCCCATGGCGATCATCTCGGGATTCCGCGTTAGTTCCTCGTCAATGGCCTCTTTCAAGGCAGTGAGGTAGTTCTTTTTGATCGCAACTGGTGCGTCTTTAACCGGGCTCATTTCGACTCCTTAAAGACCCACATGCCGCCTTCTTCTGCTTCAGGCAGTGGTGACGCGAGAGCGAACTTGATACCCTCATCCATAAACTCCACAACCTCTGGCGGGAAGTCTTCAGTGGCTGCATCGGCGGCGTTCTTGCCTTCAGCCATGTACTTCGCAGCAACTTCCGCCGTTATGATTCCACGCTCCAAGAGCCGCTTCCGGCAAACCGCAATTGGGTCTCTAGCGCGGCCGTGCTCTACTTCTTCAGCAGAGCGATACTTCACAGCACGGTCGTCATCGTGATCGCCGTGCCCATAAGCACGGAAGGTCTTGCACTCAACGATGCTTGGGCCCTTGCCCGCTCTTGCGTGAGCGACCGCTTCCATCACCTTGTCGTAAACATCGAACACATCTTGGCCGTCAGCGATTAGACCGGGAATGCCAAATCCATTGGCGCGATCGGCCACGTCGGGAGTTGGACATTCAAGCTCAACCGGCGTTCCATAAGCCCACTGGTTATTCTCAATAACTGTGATTACGGGCAGCTTGTGGATGGCGGCAAAGTTAATTCCTTCGTGAAAGACGCCCTGAGCGGTAGAACCTTCACCGTTGAACGTGAGGACCACGTTATCAGAGCCATTTAGCTTGTCTGCCAGCGCAACACCTGCGGCCACAGGAATCGTGCCCGCAAGCATCGAAGTCGAGTGGATGATGTGCTTTGCCCGGCTACCAATGTGGGACCAGTTGTCTCGAGCCCTTCCAGGCGAGCCGACTTTGCCCCAAACCTGAGCGCAAACCTCTTCAATGCTCATTCCCATACGGTTAGGGTTGCGGAGTCCCGAGCGGGAGTCCTTGAGGAAGAACATCGGCATGTCGCGGTGGATCGGGCTGATCCAGTCGCTGGCATTCAGGCCATAAATCGAACCGACGATAATCGCCTCTTGATTGTGCGATGAATACAAGGTGCCACGCAGGCGCCCTCGCTTCTTCTCTTTGATCAGCCGCACATCAAAATAACGCGCGAGATAAAGCTGCTTGAATAGCTCAAGACAGTCCTCTTTGCTCAATAACTCGCTTGGCTTTTTCAAGGTTTCATCGAGTTTACGGGTCGGTGTGGCCGTCGCTGGGCCAGTTTCAGGGCTCAAGGGCATAGTCTCCTAAGGGGTCGGAATGAACCTAAAGCTTACCCGACCAACCCTTCTTAGGATCGGCGAGTTGCGCTTAGAAAGATAGCTATCAAGCCTAGACTGTGGGCGTTATTAGCCGCCGGCAGCCATCTGCTTGGCAGTAGCCGCAGAAGCCAACACATCATCAATGGTGAATTTGCCCGCAAGACTTGTCAGCGAGGTACCGGCTTTGTCGATAAAGACAATCGTTGGGCTCTTCGTAACCTTGTACTTCAGGTTCGTCGACTTGCTGCGAGGTATGTCCAAGCGAACAAATACGAAGTCCTTACTTAGGGCCTTAAACGTGGGGTCGCTGATAATGTCGCGCTCCACAATATTGCTCTGCTTGACTGATCGATTAAAGAATAATGCGAGCACTTGCTTATTCGTTCTCGAAGCGACCTTTATTGCGTCATCCAGACTGACATACCAGCGCTCCGCAAAGAACTCATCCGGTGTCTGTTCCTTCACGCCGTCAGGGGCGTTGAATTCGAACGCGCTGGGCTTGAATTCTCCATTTAACGTCAACGTCTTGGTATCGAGAACCAGTGTTTCACCGCTGCCCGTAATTTGGGACTCGAATTGTGCCTGCCTAGGCAAGTTGTCCTGAGGATCAAGAAACAGCGTACTGGTCTTTGACGCATCCATGTTCATCTGAAGTTGGAGGACCAGGAGGGACATATTCTTTCTAACAATCGTCCCTTGTGAGCGGGCGCCCTGCTGACCTTCGATGCCATTCGCGTCAAAAAACGGCTTCCAAATGCTAAGAGCATCGCCTTGAAAGGCGTCTAGCAATCCGCTATCCGTTTGAGGTTGCTTGCAAAAGGACAGACGGTCCTTGCTGTAGGTTGTAATGTTTGAACCGTCTGCAACGATCACGACATGGGGCGTTTCGATCCGCGCCTTATTTGGCTTCGCCATATCTACCTTGTAGTCCGAACGTGAGCCAGTGATCGTTTGAGATGAAAACGTCACGCTCAAAGACTTGGCGCCATAGATAGCTTTGTTATAGTCGTCGAGCAATGCCCGGCCGTGAGTTGTTCCCTGCCCGAAACTGCAGACCGAGAGAACCGAGACGATACCAATTCCAATAAATCTTCGAACCATAGGACTCCTGCTAAGATAAATGACGCTTTATCCTTTGTAGTGTAACGCAGGGATGACGTATCTCACACCTGGTAAGACATGCGAACTTACGTCTTTGTAGCCTTAATCGCGCTCATCCATCTGATCTTGGCGGTTATGTACGCTGGCGCGACGCCATACCGCACTGCCGGAATCCTGAAGGGAAGCTTTTCAGCGCCCGGCATCCACGCTACTGTTGCAGACATTGGCAATCCAGATGAGCGCGCCCATGCCAACTACATTCAATATTTACTTGACGGGAAGGGTTTTCCTGTTTTCAAACAAGGCGATGGAGAGCAATACGAGGCGCATCAGCCTCCTGCCTACTATTTGCTCGCAGCAGGCTTCTCCAAGGTCGTCGGCGTTTCAGACGTTTCTCAGCCAGAAGGTGCACGCTTAAGGTGGCTAAACGCCCTGCTTGGGGCCGGAATGGTTGTCGGAGTGTTTGCCGCCGCCTTTTGGGGATTTGAGCGGAAAGATATTGCCCTCCCAGCAGCCCTTTTCGCTGCCTTACTTCCTATGCTATGCGCGCTGGACGGCGCAGTCTCTAACGACCCTCTTCTCTTTTGCGCTCTTACCTGGGCTATAGCCCTACTCGCAAAAGGCGTTGTTCAGGGATGGAACTGGAAACTGGCGGTCGGCATCGGGGTCCTCGCAGGCATTAGCCTATTAACGAAGACCACGGCATTGGCTCTGCTTCCAACAATTGTGGCGGCATCTTTGCTTGGTAAGCGCGCACCGCTCACTTTCGTTGGAGCCGCGCTCTTCATCGCCCTGATCCTGGTTGGGCCTTGGTGGTTTCGAAATAAACAGCTTTATGGGGATCCGCTAGCGATGTCCGCCTTTAGCAGTGGTTTTGGCAATCCGCGCCCTCAAGACATCATTCCGGGCTTGCCTGGTGGTGCGTTTGAATACTGGACCAACTGGTTTG
>JBBQMJ010000002.1:0-26633 GCA_038328815.1 Fimbriimonadales bacterium
GACGGATATGACTCTCGCCTCCGGCAAAACCCGTTCGCACACCACGCTTCTCGCTACTAAAGCCGGAGTTTGGGACGGCGATTTCGCAGTTCAAACCACAGAGAACTGGCACGTCGAGGGCCCCTCAGACAGCTTCACCGATCTGCGTTTCGAGGTTCACGAAACTGACATCGCTGCGCTTCTACTCGGATCGCCCAAACAAAGTGGTCTGAAAATCCACGTACCCGGCCAACTGGAATTCCAACTTGAGAATGCGCGCCTCGCCCGGATGTTCGGCCAGAAAGAAGACGCCATGCTGGTGTCCGATATTTCAGACACCTCAACCTGGGTACATCTGCCCGGCTATTCGGCCGAGCTAGGACCGAAACAGGGCTCGACCCTAAGAATCAGGCTTGGATCTGATGGCAACTTTGAGGGCGAGCCTGAGCTTGAAGCCAGAAGCATTGCGCCTTCCCTTGAAGATGCCGTAGTTTCCATTCCAGACAACGATCCGCTCCCTGTAACCTTGACCGTCCTGCAAGGCAGACCCATCCAGCGACCCAGGCCGATCATCGGACCGGTAATCCAAAAGCCGGTCACAAAGCCAACGGATACCGCCGTCCAATCCCGCCCTCAGCAGGGCATTATCGCGATGGCAACCCAGGTTTTCGTTATCGATATCTCGCGGCGGCTAGACATGGTGTCGCTCCGATATCAGTTCGTTAACCTCCAGTTGGGTTCTGATGGCAAGGGTGCCTCTCTAACGAGAACCGATGCCAGTAAGCCTGCCTACATAATCGTCACCTTCCCGCCGCAATCGGTCGCGGAGACCACATTCGATGAAGACACGACGCATCGGGACCTGCCCAGTCCGTTCAACGTGCCGATTCAGACACGCATGGCCGGACCGAGCCGCCTCGTCTTTTACATTCCCGCGACAGTTACCTCGATTCCGTTCAGCCTAAGCGCGCCAGGCGGACTGCTCGACTGGTCTCTGTGGAGGCTCAGCGTTGCCGCCACCGCCAAGTCCAGTTTCGGACTCAACATTGTCGTTCAGCCAGGTTGGAAGAGCCCACTGATCATGGGCGAGGTGGCGAATGCTGCCGTAAAGGACGTCGCGCCGTCTCCCATCCGCAGCCTTCTTCTCGCAAAGCCATATGTTCCTGATCCAAGCGCGAAGCAAGCCGGACGGACGATGGTTGCGCAGCAGCAAAAGCCCGTTTACACGGACATCACGGCTGCGCAGGTTACAGCAATCGCTAAGAATATCGACCCGACGCGCTACGTGGAATTCATCCCCGACAAGCGAATCAAACTAGGCCCGCACGATACTGCGATTGAAATGCCGACGTGGATGTATATCTCGCCAAACGAGAACGCCCGCTGGTTCCACGCGATGTCGCCCGTAACCTTCAACGCGCGTACCGAGCTTTGGCATACGCGCCTTGGCAGCACCTTGACCGGCCGTGGCGACCGGCCGTTACCTATCGAAACCAGCGACGACGGCAAATGGTTCTATTCCAAGGGCGACCAAGATTCGGGCCCCTACCCAGCAACAAACGACGATCGTCCCACGATCCGCGCCGTCGATGCGGTGGACTACGAGAGCTCGCCAATCGAAGTTGTCTACAACCCGGCGATGGATCACACCCATCGGCTGAGACTCGTCAACTCAATGACTCCCAGGGCGAAGGGACCAACCGATAGCCGGCCATTCGTGGTTGAGCGTCTGATGCTCACAGCACTCGGCGGCTACCTAAAGGGCGAATGGAACTGGGCTAAGGGCACCAAATACAACGGCGAAACGCAAACGCCGGAAACTATCGCTTGGCGTCATGTCGCTACTCTGGGCCGCGACCATTTTGTAAAGCTTGTCGATCGCGGCTTCCTGTTCCCATCCGGACACAAGGCGGTCATGATCACGATCAGCGAGCGCAAATTCAACCGGGCAAATGGCGGAATTTACGCCGTCCTGCGCAAGCGCCAATACATCGAAATCATCGACCCCATCGTTATCCCTTCCTCCGAAGCGGAACAGCGAAACCTTGGATTCGAGTCCCTGACCTGCTTGACAAGAGTCACGCCGGACATCGACATGGACAAGACCGAGCGCGATGTCCCGGGCATAGCCGACACCGATGCGCTCTGGGTGATGGTCGGCGGAAAGCAGTTCCACTTCAACATGCGCGGTGTGGACATGGACGGTCAAACCGTCAACTGGAACCAGAGCGCCATCTTCGTCTACTGGACGCCTGCTGTAGACGCCAGCTCGGCAGTGACGCAAAAGATTATCACCGCGCACCAAACGAAGACTCCGCCCGGCAACGGAACAATCGCCGAGAGTCTCGACGGTCACCACGTGTCCTTCGTTCCCAGCGATCCGCACCCAGCATCGGGTAGCGGTGGCTCAAGGTATCCGTGCACGACCCTTTCCCTTTCAGGCAACAAGGGCACGCCGAACGAGTTCGAGGTCATTCCGAACTTCAGGCCCATGCTCTACAGGGCAACGCTCCGCGTGCCTGCTGTTGAACAATTGCAAGGCAAGTCGCCGCCACCAACCGCTTCTATTGATGACCTGGCTCTGGACTACACGCCAGGCTGGACTGAAACGGCTGCCGCAGACGCGGCGCTAGGCTACTACCTAGACCCCGATGTCCTCGGCGATGTGGAAGTGTTCTTCGCCGACATGTACAAGAACAACGGCTTTGGCGGACCCAATACAGCGGAAGCGTTCTTCGAATTCGTCGACAAGAAGCACGCGACCTTCAAAGACACAGGCAAGTCGGGCGGTATCTCCAACCCGAACATCGGAATGCTCGGCCTGAGCCGAATCAAAGGACCGATCTCCGGCAAAGCCGGGCAGATTGGCCAGACCCTAGTCGACGCATCAGACTACTTCCCGCAGGTCAAAGCGCTTGTCTTTGGCGCGGTCAACCTTTGGGACCTGTTGCCGAAGAAGATCGATATCGGCGGCAATGGGACGGATAGCCCCAAGCTTGTCGTTGAGACCCATTTCAACGACGGCAAGACGAAACCGCCAACCGACATCACGACAACCTTGTTCTGGATGCCGAAGCTGTCAAACTACGCGTTCTCAGCGGGCGATCCATCGATCTTCAAAGTTGACGACGAGAGCATCAACGGGGACGTCTATAAATCCTCTGACGTGTTTGGAAACTGGCCGGGCGACGGCAAGGACTCTGTCCTTGACCAGCCCGACGGCACCGACCTACAGCTCAGCAAAGCCCATCAGCACATGCTGCTCAAAGCGGAGATCAAGCTCTCGCTTAAGAACGGTGATTCGAGCTTCAAACTCCTTGGAGAAATGCGACGGTTCCGTGTGGACTGCATCGCACCGGTCAGCTTTATCTGGCTGGACTTCAGGCTAATTCGGTTCGCTGCAGGCGGTGGGCAAGACCCCAAGATCCAAATCGACATGCCGGCGACCACGTTCACCGGTCCGCTCGCGTTCGTCCAGACCCTGCAAGACCTCTTGTCTCCTGGCGGAAGCGGAACCCTGCTTTCCAATACGGACACGGCCGGGCTCTATTACGACGCAGGATGGGGATTCAAGCCTTACTGCGAAGTGAGCATCCAGGGCGTGAAAGCAGGCTTTACGCTCACCGTGCCGGATATATCAGTTGGCATCCTTGCCATTAGGAATATCTCGCTGGGCGCTTCGCTCAACCTGCCATTCCTCATCGATCCACTCCGCGTTCGCTTCAACTTCTGCGAGAGGAACAATCCGTTCGCTCTATCGGTGTGGGGCATCACGGGTGGCGGCTTTGTGGCCATCGCGCTAGGCGTAGATGGAGTTGAATGCTTCGAGGGCTCGCTGGAATTCGGCGGAAGCCTTTCCCTGAATGTCGGCGTTGCCAGCGGCAGCGTCAGCATCATGGCGGGCATCTACTTCAAGATCGATTCCGTAGATGGCACGACCGTCACCGCTTACATCAAGCTAGATGGCAACCTCAACATCCTCGGCATCATCGATGTATCGCTTGAGTTCTATCTCTCGCTGACCTATCACAAGTCAGTCGCCGGAGCGACAAGCCTTGTGGGTACTGCGACAATGAGTGTCTCGATCTCGATTCTGTTCTTCAGCATCAGCGTATCGGTCACCGTTTCGAAGGAGATCGCTGGAAGCGGCAGCCTCATGTACGCCTCAACAGCGGGAGCCCTGGAACCACCAACTGCGGTTCCAATTCCCTTCTATCAGGCTGTCGATAACGACCAATGGCTGGTCTACTGCTCGGCGTTTGGAGCGCACTAACCGATATGAATCAAACAACCATTTGGACTGCATTGCCGAACGGAATGGACGGCACAAAGCTGAAGCTTTCGGCTCATCTCAGCGTCAGATTGGCGGGAACGCCAATCACAACATTGGCGACTTTCCCAGATTTCAAGAACTGGCCGGTTGCTAACCTCGCGTTCAAGCTTCACTTCTCGAGTGGCGCTTCGATACCGGTAACTCCCGCTTCCACAGTTCAAGCCGGGCTGTGGCCGCAGATGTTCCCCTCGGATGGACCGGTAAAGCCGTTCGACTACGTACCTCAAGCTGGCAAGGAAATCCATACCTTCTCGGCAGGAGCGGTTCATAACTACTTGCTGGAAATGCACGGTGGTAACGCCTTGCTCGGCGGCTCGCCTTACTTGAAACCTGCCGATCTTTACCAGAACCCGAATATCGCAAATGCCGACATTTATCGGCCAGGCAAAGGCAATGAGCCAACGAGAGCTGGGAGAGTCGATGAGACCAAGATAGCCCAGGCTATGAACCAGCAGTACGGCGAACTTTCGCAACGCGCGAGAAAGACTGGTGGCGTGCCCACTTCGCCGCAGGCGATTCTCTGGGAAGCAAAGAGGTTCTTCGAAGCATACAAGGTTCCATATCCATTTGAGCCACCGGTGCCCGATGTGGACTTCCACAAGGCCCTAGCAATGCTAGGGCAGCACCCACAACTCATGCGCGCTATGGGTGTCGTTTTCGATTTTGAGTTCACGCCTCCACCCGGAGTCGGCGCTAATGGTTCGGTTTGGTTAGAGGTCACGGGATCTTTTTCAACCGCTCCGATTGCCGTTTATCCGCATACCCACTTTGAATACAACCCGACCGACCATGTCTTTCGAACCCAAGCCAAGCAGGGTAGCGATACCCGTGAGCAGGTTCTCGACATGTCGCCGGGACGTGTGGATATCGTTGAGATGGACATCAATGGCGGCGTTGTCCGGGCAATGGACTTCGCTCGAGAAGTCCGACGGATGCTTCAGATGAAAGCCTCCGACTCGCCTGAGGGCCAACCTCTACCTTCAACGCGTTCAGCCGGTGTGTCGGCCATCAAAAACAACCGCGTTGCCGGAGTCATGCAATCGCTGCAGGCATCTGATGACCATGACGCCAAGCGAAAGGCCGCCCAAATCATTGATCTCTACGCAGACGACGTTCTAAAGGGATGGCGTCCGGACATTTGGGACAAGGTCACATGGTTTTCGCTTTGCCGCCGCGACATGAAGTATCGAGTTGGCACCGGTGGCAAGTTTGAAGCGCCGGACGACGAAGGTCAAATCAGTATGGCAATGAGCCAGGACCCGACGGCACCTCCGACCGCGCCCGCCAAGCTCCATGAGAGCATGTGGACCTGGGACGGCTGGAGCCTCGTAGTGCCCCGACCTGGCAGCCCGATAGATCCAAACGATAAGCTGGACACCTCCTGGCCGCGAACCGAGGGACAGTTCAACACCCAATTCGACGCGGGAACAAACCAGGACAAGCACTATAAGTTCGGCTTCTTCGACCTGCCGCATGCCAACTCATTGCCTTCGCTGAGGTTCGGACACCCCTACTTCATGCGGGCTCGTGCCGTCGACTTGGCTGGCAATAGCCTTCCGGTCACGACAGCTTCAGCCTTCCAGCCAAAGCCGTCCTTCGCCGCTAGAGACTTCACCTACTTCCGGTTCGATCCGGTGATTTCGCCCACACTCTACGAGGCAGTTGCGCGAAAAGAGGGTGATTCGGCAAACATCGTGGTCGTTCGACTTTACGTCTCAAGTTCCAATGTCGACCCTACCATTCGCCAAATCCTTCCGCCTTCCAGCGAAGAATCCATGGCTGAACGCCACGGCATGCTCGATGAATCGACCAAAGCCATTGTCTCACCAACAAAGTGGGCCATGGTCAAGGACGTGGAAACGCGTCCGCCACTGACGATCCCAATTGCAAGCCAAGTCACAAAGCCGCCGTATCTTCCGGATCCGGTGACCTTGGGCGCCACGCTCGTCTTCGAAGACGCCGCGAATAAGAATAAGCCTTGGATTCTGCCAGTGAAATACGAAGGCGGCTGGCCCGACCTTCATAGTCAGAAGCTGACCTTGAAAGCGGCGACTACGCCCATGGCCGATGCCTCGATCTCGGGCAACCAAATGACGGTTTCCCTCCTTCCTGGTCAGGTCATAACGGCAAGGTTGAGCACCAATATCTTCCCCGAGACCTTGCCGACGTTCGCGCAGTTCGCAGCGATTAGCCTCGTGCTAGGCAAGAACCCGAAGGTCGACATGGCCGAAGTCAAGCGCCTCGTTGCCGCCGGGCTCAATCACACAATCACGCCATACCGCGACACAAAGCTCGTCTTCGCAACTCAGGTGCCCTACGAGAAGCCTAAGATGAACGAACTCGGCGCATCAAGGCCCGATGGCGCCTCGTTTGCAATCCTCGCTGGCGACCTCATGACCCATAACTGGAGCACCGTTGAAGTTGATCTGGGCGCTGCCTTTGAGGACATGGTCGACTACTTGCAGGAGGATCGCCGAGCGACAACCTCTATTCAGCGCAATGAATTGGCGTTCAAGCTGAAAATCCCCCGCCACGACGAGAACATGCACTATCCGCTGCGCTTCATCGAACGGCAGGAATTCCATGACACCAAGGCGCATTTCATCACCTACACGATGACTGCGATCACGAGGTTCAGGGACTTTTTCCCAGCGGATTGGTTGAAGTCCAACGATCCTTCAAAGCGCTTCACGGAGACTGCCGTGTATGAAAAGAAGGTCGTCATTCCTAGCTCCAAGAGACCCGAGTCCGTTCCCCTTGAGTACATCATCCCAACCTTTGAATGGGTTGATAGCGCCCCTGGCGGGGCGGTAGTTCATGAGCGCAGGGGCAACAGCCTTCGCGTCTATATGCGCCGCCCGTGGTACTCAGCCGGAAATGAAGAGAAGCTTGCCGTCGTGCTCATGGGCAGCGGGCCGAGGATTCCGACCATGGTTTCGCAATCGACAGAGGCAGTGTCCCTGTTCATGGAAAAGTACGCAACCCGTATCGGAACCGACCCTGCATTTGGGAACGCTATGATCACCCAGGATCCCACTCCTTCGAACTTCCCTGGCTCCGACCCGGCGTCCGGAACCTTAAGCGTTCCCGAGTACCCGGGCATCGAGCTCACCGCGGTCCCGTTCACTCCGGGCTTCGATGAGGACAGACAAATGTGGTACGCGGACATCGATATCGACACTAACACAGCGGCATACACGCCGTTTGTGCGCCTAGCTCTGGCACGCTACCAGAAGTATTCAAACCAAGGAATGGAACTCAGCAAGCTTATTACTGCCGATATCGTGCAGCTTGCTCCCGATCGAACGGCCGTGCTCAGCGTCGTCCAACCGGGCAAGCTCATCAAGGTCGCCCTTTATGGCACCGCAGGTAAGGCGATGGCTGGTCCAAACCGGGCCTTCGGTACCCTTGAAGTCAAGGTCGGGCCAGATGACGATGCGGGATGGCAGCCAGTTATGCTTGGCAACCAGCAGGTGGTCAAGGAAATCCCAATCACACCACCATTGCGAGCGCCCGTCAAGCGCGGCCCGATCAATATTCAGAATGTCGATGTGGCAAGGGCGATTGGTCGGCCAGCGCCTCCTCCTGCCAAGAAGGGCGGCGTGATGACTCACATTACGACCATGGCCGTCTCGGAAGCGAGCCAATACACCTCAATCATGAATACCGCGGGTGAATTTGACCTGCCCGGCCCCGGCACATACCGGGTGGTCGTTCGCGAGTACGAGCAACATCAAAGCATGAACGGCTTCCCACAGCCCAGTCACGACATCACCTTTGGCCCTACCAAACCGGCAGAAGTCGCGACAAGAGGCGTAGCCGCAAGACTCGTTCACTTGGACACTCTGCAGGTTCCATAAGAGCCATCACAGGTCCTCTCCTGCTCTGCGGAAGAGGGCCTGTGACCGAAGTGAACTGAGGAGCGGGGTCTCCGGGACCCTAGAAACCCCCCGCGGCTATATCGACCGACGCCCTCTGTCGAATATCCCGTGAGCTGCTGCCAACGAGAATCTCGTACTTCCCGCCATCGACCACCCAGTCGTGCTTCGCTACTGAATAGTAGGCAAAGGCCCGTTTGTCTAAGTGAATCGTGACCACCTTCGTCTCACCAGGCGCAAGCTCAACTTTCTGAAACCCCTTTAGCTCCTTCTCTGGTCGCATAACCTTGGCGTCCTTCTGCGACACATAAACCTGGACGACCTCTGAACCTCTCACTGCGCCTGTGTTCTTAACGGAAACGGAAATCGTAGCTCCGCTGCGAGGCTTCGTGTTCGGATCGTATCTGATGTACCGTCGGTCGCTAAAATTATCGCGCTCCACCCTCACTTTCGAATAAGTGAACGACGTATAGGAAAGCCCGTGCCCGAACGGGAACAGTGGCTCAACGTTTTTCGTGTCGAAATAGCGATAGCCAACAAGGATGCCCTCGTCGTACTTGATCACATTGTCCACCGGAGGATAATTGCCGTTTGCGTGCGCGGGCGAGTCCGCAAGCTTCTTCGGGAATGTCACTGGCAGCTTGCCACTCGGATTGACGTTGCCAAACAGTACTTGCGCGATGGCGTTTCCGCCCTCCAATCCTGGATACCAAGCTTCCAATAGAGCGTGAGCCTGATTGATCCAAGGCATCTCCAACGGCGTGCCATTGATCAACACGATCACCGTCCTTGGATTGGCCCTGAGAACCGCATTGACTAAAAGGTCTTCGCCCGCTTCTAGCTTCATATCTGGCTTGTCCGAACCTTCCGTGTCGTATTCGTGGTCAATGCCCACGAAGAGAATCACTGCATCAGCTGACTTTGCGGTCTTGACCGCATCGACGATCCAAGGGCTCGACTCGCGCTGGGAAACTCTCTGCCACGTGAGATGCATCTCAGCGCCCCCGAATCCTTGTTCGAACTCCACAATGATCGGATAGCGATGACCCTTCTCTAAGCTAATGGAGCCTTTGCGGCGTTGCACAGCGTGAGGACCCCAGTTACTCACGATCAAATTCCCGTCGATTGTGATCCGCGAACCATCGTCACTTGCGGTGCCTATCTCATAGTTATCAGTAGCATCCGGCACTAGGAACCCCGTCCACCTAACCGAGAAAAACTCCCGGGGAATGGACGGAGCCGGGCGCTCAGTATTCCAATCAAAGCTGATCGTCGGGTCATCGCGGACGAGCTTGGGCTCGCCACGAAAAGTCTGGTTGTCGAAATAGTGGCCCTCCAGCCCCGGCTTTCCATCCGGCGTTTGCAGCGCCTCAGGAGGAATCGGATTACCTTGTCCGGCCCGGGAACCGAAGCCTGGCGAATATCGAACATCTATGCCCTTGCCGCAGAACTTCCTAATGCCCTCCAGAGGCGTGATTTCATAGGGTGCTACGACCTCGCCGCTTCCGCCAGAATCGCTGAATTTCTCATCAGCGTTCGGGCCAATTACGGCGATTGAATGAAGCTCTGACTTCTTCAATGGAAGAATGCCGCCCTTATTCTTAAGCAAAACCATCGCCTGCTCGGCAAGGTGCTTGGCAAGCTGCTGATGGGCACGGGTGCTCACATTTGGCTTGCCTTCGATTGGCGGAAAATCATGCCCAAGGAGCGTCCGAAGGCAACGCCTTGCCATATCGTCGATGACCGTAACGGGCACGAGCCCGTCCCTTACCGCCTTCAATAGTGGTGCGTCAAGGAAGTTGTTTTTCCCGCCGGGCATCTCAAGATCAAGGCCACCGAGGGCTGTGGGGACGGTGCTGTGAACGGCGCCCCAGTCCGACATCACAAAGCCCTGAAATCCCCATTCGCCCTTGAGAATTTCTTTCAAGAGGTGCGGATTCTCGGACGAGTAAAGCCCATTCACCTTGTTATAAGCAGACATCACCGAGCCTGCCTTCCCTTCCTTGATCGCCGCCTCAAACGCGGGCAGATAAATCTCTCGGAGCGTGCGCTCGTCCACTTGTGCGTCCACCGTGCCGCGATCCTCCTCAACGCTGTTTGCCGCAAAGTGCTTGACGCAAGCAATAACGCCCTCAGCCTGCAAACCTTGAATGTAACCGACCGCTAGCCTGCCGGCCAAAAAAGGGTCTTCACTGAAATACTCAAAAGTCCGGCCGCCCAAGGGTGTCCGATCAATATTCACGGCTGGGCCAAGCTGCACGCTCTTACCCAAGCCCTTCGCCTCCTGCCCAATTGCTGCGCCGATCCTACCAACAAGCGCTGGGTCCCACGAAGCAGCCATGGAAATGGCCGGCGGGAAAGCCGTTGTCGGAATGCGCTCCTGGTCCCGGACGCCATTCGGGCCATCCGTGAATCGAAATTCTGGGATTCCTAGGCGTGGAATGGCTTTCGTGCTGAAATCCGTGCCGCCGTGACATAGGGAAACCTTCTCCTCAATGGTCAGTTGGAGGAGGAGAGCCTCGACTTTCTGGTCGAGAGCTGAGGTTTGGGGCTTAGTGGCACTAAGGAGCGCAGTCGCAATAAGTAGGAGGATCATTTTTCACTTGCCGCCGGACCGTAGGTCCCGCCATCAGCAAAGTGTTACCCTGAAAACCAGCGCCACTACGAAACGTTTCGACGATTTAGCCGATTTTCGGTCGACAACTTCCCAAGAGCCAAAGGAGCCTACTTTTTCTTGCCTTTATCGTCTGATGAAGGTTTGGCTGCAGGTCGATTGACTTGATCCTTCGACAACTTCGACTTGTGCGCGTCGCTGTTCCCTGACGAGTTCTTCTTCGGTTTACGATCACCCATAGCAACAACACCTCTCTCGCGGATTCGCGCTTTGTTCTGAACAGTCAGATTACTTTATCCTACGCTGGTCTGGCAATGAATTTCGCACCTCCGTGCATTGGTCAAAATGGTTGTGTGGAGTCCAAATCCAAGTTAGGAGAAACGAAAATCATGGTCTACGGCGTAACCGGCTCCGGTAAGACGACGCTTGCCCGTGCCATTGGCGAAGCTACCGGTTTGCCTTGGCACTCCGTCGATGATCTCACCTATGAAGCCAACTGGGTCCAAGTCCCCGACGAGGTTCAGGCGGAACGGATAAGGACAATCTGTGATGGCCCTGCATGGGTTCTCGACACAGCTTATGGGAAGTGGCTTGAAATCCCGCTCAGCAAAGTCGAACTAATTGTCGCCCTCGACTACCCACGGTGGTTCTCCCTACAGCGCCTGATTAGGCGTACCGCGCGACGAATCATCGACAAGAAACCGATTTGCAACGGGAATCGTGAGACCCTCCGCCTCGCGTTCTCACGTGACTCGATCATTCTGTGGCACTTCAAAGCTTTCGCAAAAAAGCGTAGTCGATTTCACAAGTGGGCTGCGAATCCAGATGGCCCGCGAATCATCCTGTTCCGCTCCGCTCGAGAGACCGACAGGTGGCTCAAGTCATTGAATTCTTCGTAATTAAATTGGCCGCGCTGAGCCCTTCTTGGCTCAAAATGAGAAGAGACTGCAGAGATCGCCCATGCCACAAACAGAAAACCACGCCAACGTAGCTGCCACCGACTACCCACTGCAACCGCAGCAACGGGACTCGTTTAGCAAGGACGGTCATATCCTCCTTCGAGGGTTGGCAAAGCCTGAAGAACTGGCTACTGCCCGCGAGGCGATCCTCGCCTCCGTCAAGGAATTAAATCACGAAACCCGCGCACTGGCAGATCGCGATACCTACGGCAAAGCCTTCCTCCAGACTATGAACCTGTGGAGGCATAACGAGACGGTCAAGCAATTTGTGCTCGCACGCAGGTTCGCCAAGGTTGCGGCGGAGTTGATGGGAGTATCAGGCGTCCGGCTTTATCACGATCAGGCGCTCTTCAAAGAGTCGGGAGGCGGCCCAACGCCTTGGCATCAAGACCAGCATTACTGGCCGCTCGATACCGACAAAACGATCACGATGTGGATGCCGCTCATCGACCTAATCCCCGAAATGGGCACCATGCACTTTGCCTCAGGCTCCCACACAGGCGGCTACCTCGGCGACCTGCCGATTTCCGATAAGTCCGAAGAGGTCCTGGAAGCGTTTATCAAGGACAAGGGCTACCCGGTCGTTCGATCCGGCGCGATGGGGGCTGGCGATGCGACGTTCCACACCGGCTGGTGCCTCCACGGCGCACCCGGCAACACGAGACCGACAACACGAGAAGCGATGACTGTCATCTACTTCGCCGATGGAGTGAGGGTAGCGCCCATAGACAACCCAAATAGGCAAAGCGATCTGGACAGCTGGCTCCCCGGTTTGAAATCCGGCGACCAAGCAGCCAGCGAGTTGAACCCGCTTCTATATCCCTAGGTCCGCATGGTAACCTCCGCGACAAATGGCGGGACATACGTATTGCGTTGATTGCCACGCCGAGATTGATCCCGACTGGAAATTCTGTCCGGTCTGCGGCAGCGATAATCGTGATCCCGATAATCGTCCTCCGGTACTCCCCACGTCCACGACTTCACCCATGGCGCACGATGCATCGTTTGCGGTGCCACATCCGCGATCAACCCGGATGCCGCGCCAAAGCGAGGCTATACCTTCACGCCATTCTGGTTCAATCGAAGGACAGGTTTTGTGGCAATGGGATTCTGCATCCTCGTGCTGTTCGTCAGTTTCTTCCCTGGGGATCCTGCTCATCAGCCTAACCCCGGTGGTCCAAACAGATTGCTACTGCCCTTCCTAATCCTTGCTGGTTTAGCGGCAATGACGGCCCTAGTCTGCTTTCTCGCCCGGTTTTCAGTAACTGTTAACCTAGAGACCAGCGTTGTCCACCAAGTCACAGGCTTTTGGCCCTCGGTACGTCGAGCAGATTTTTCCTTTGACCAAGTTACGGAGCTTGTCATCGATCGCTTCAAGGTCACCAGCAGATATGGTTTCCACTACAAGTACAACCTCTATCTGGTCCTTAAACAGCCGAACAATGAGATACAACAAATATCACTCGGGAACGACGGCTGGCACGATTCAGTTTTCGACACTGCACAGGAGATCGCCTTTGCAATGAACAAGCCACTTCGCGAGAACTGGACCAGCTCAGACGAGGATCTCAACCCCATCAAATGGTAGTCAAGCTAGACTAATGACATGAGTGACTTCGCCATTGCATGGACCCTCTCCCGACAACGCTTCGTCGATACAATATCTGACCTCAACGCGGCTCAATTGAACTGGAAACTTCACTCAGAAGCCCTGTCAATAGCTCAAATGGCTTTGCACGTAGCAGGCGTCGAGGTGTTCTTCCTATCGCAGCTTACGGGCCAAGCATTGAATGCGGACGAAACCAAGATCAAGGACAGCGCGGTCAACGGCGTTGTGAACGAAAAGCCGTTCCCGTTCACGGAGGCCGAGTTGACGCCGCAGTTTGTCCTAGCCAGCCTTGAGCACAGCAAAGGTTTTGTTAAGCCGATCATCGAAAGCCCAACCCCGGAAATCCTCAAGAAAGAGATCATCAGCGCGCTTGGCCCAATCATTACTGGCGAAGCTGGCTTCGCGCGTCTAGCCTTCCATTCCGCATATCATCAGGGACCGGCCTATCTAATCCGAACAGCACCTGGGTTTCCCGCGTAGACCCCGTTGAGTATAATTTCGAACCTGGGAAGGCTCAGCAAACCATCATGATTCGACACCACGAAGGGAATTTCAAGTGGGAAGGCGTCGAAGTACACCCCTATAAAGAAGAGGGGACGCACTTCAAGAGCATTACCCGGCAAACTCTATTCCGAGGCAGCGAAGACTTGCCCGTTGAGTTTAGGTACTTCGAGATCGGTACTGGCGGCCATTCCACCCTAGAGCGACACGAGCACGCACATGTAGTCATGGTTGCGCGTGGTTCCGGCGAGGTTCTTGTCGGCGGAAACGTTTCGCCCATCGCTCTCCATGATTTGGTCCACGTGCCGCCCTACACCTGGCATCAGTTCCGCGCAACGAACGGTGAGGAACTAGGGTTCCTATGCCTCGTAAGCGTTGACCGAGACCGACCTCAACGCCCGGGAGCGGAAGAGTTGGAAGAGCTCAATGCAACCAAGGAAGTTGCAGGGTTCATTCGATCCTAATGGAAGGCTCGCGCGAGTTTGGATTTGAGACCAGGATGCTTCACGCCGGGCATATACCCGACCCTTATGTGGGCGCCCGCGCAGTCCCTATCTATCAAACCACATCCTATGTCTTCGACAGCCCGGACGAAGCCGCCCACCTCTTCGAGCTGAAGCAGTACGGCAACATCTACTCCCGCATTAGCAACCCCACGACGGCCGTTTTCGAAGAACGTATGGCATCCCTGGAGAACGGGACCGGCGCGGTAGCGGTTGCCAGCGGCATGGCCGCCCAATTCACGACGATCATGACGTTGCTCTCGCCTGGTGATGAGATCGTCGCGTCCTCGCAACTTTACGGCGGCAGCCTTACCCAGCTTGCCCACACGTTGCAAAAGCTTTCGGTCAAAGTGGCCTTTGTCGATCCTGGCGAAGTCACTCATTGGGAGGCTGCGGTAACTCCCAAGACCAAGGCGTTCTTTGTCGAAATAATTGGCAATCCAATCGGAAGCATCCCAGATTTGGAAGGCTTGACGGGTTTGGCGCAGGCGAAAGGCATTCCCCTCATCGTCGATAGCACATTCGCCACGCCTTACCTATGTCGACCCATCGATTGGGGCGCCACAATCGTCATCCATTCGGCGACCAAGTTCATTGGCGGACACGGAACAAGCATCGGCGGTGTCGTCATCGATTCTGGCGATTTCGATTTCTCAACCTTCCCCACCATTGCCGACCCATCGCCCTCCTATCACGGCCTCCGCTTCTTCGACACCTTTGGCCATTACGGCTTCCTCATGAAGCTACGGGCCGAGACGGTTAGAGACACTGGCGCATGCATCTCGCCGATGAACTCGTTCCTGCTCATACAGGGCCTGGAGACGCTCTCCGTCCGAATGGATCGGCATGTTGCAAACGCGCAAGCCGTAGCACGCTTCCTAGAAGGACACGCCAAAGTTGGCAAGGTGAATTACGCGGGTTTGAAGAGCCACCCACACCACGACAGGGCCAAGAAATATCTGCCGAATGGTCCCGGCGCAGTGATGTCCTTCGAGATCAAGCCCGCCTTAGGCGACCCACGAGAGGCGGGGCGAAAATTCATCGAGGGGCTTCAACTGTTCTCGCATCTGGCGAACGTGGGCGATGCGAAAAGCCTTGTCATCCACCCAGCCTCAACAACGCATCAGCAGCTTTCGGACGAGGAACTTACTGCCTGTGGCATAAACGCATCAATGATTCGGCTCTCAGTTGGTCTTGAGACCTTGGAGGATTTGCTATGGGACTTGGATCAAGCATTGTCTGCTCTATAAAGCTCAACACCCAACTCACCCCCGAGCAGCGCGAGAGGTATCAAAACACCAAAGTGATCCGCGAAGTGCTCGCCGGCATGAAGACCATCGCAGTTGTCGGCCTGTCAACGGAAAAGACCAAAGCGAGCAACATGGTCGCGTCTTACCTTCAGGACGAAGGATTCAAAGTCGTCCCCGTCCATCCCACGGCCACAGAGATTCTCGGCGAGAAGGCATACCCAGACCTGAAGAGCATCCCCTTCCCGGTGGATGTCGTCGACGTATTCCGACCTGCCCACGAACTGGATGCCATCGTCGAAGACGCGATCACAATTGGCGCGAAGACGGTTTGGATGCAGCTCAGGATCATCAACTACGGCGCTGCCGATAAGGCCATCACCGCTGGCCTCAACGCGATCGTCGATAAGTGCATCAAGATGGAGCACGGCCGCTACAGCGGTGCGTTGCACTGGGCAGGTATGAACACTGAAGTGGTTACGGCCCAACGCCGGAAGATGAATTCGTCTAGGTAAGATCAGGCCGCCATGGGCGATTCCCCCCTCGGAGAAACTCCGGACCAAATTGTTTCCGAAGTACGCCAGCTGACGCTCAACGGCCAACTGCATGAGGCGCTTCAGCTTCTCGACAAAGCACTAGGGACCGACCCAGATTCAATACCTCTACTTGTTCAACTGGCAAAGTCCATGAACAAAGCTGCCATGTACGAGGACGCGGAGATGGTCATCCGGAAAGCGATCCTGCTTGACCCAAGCGTTGCGGAAGCGCACGTCCTCTTGGGATACCGACTTCAGGAGTTAGGCCGTTTCGACGAGGCGATCGAGAGCTTTCAGCGCGCGATCGAGATTGAACCCGGGAAAGCCGCAGCGTACTACGGGCTGGTAACGACAAAGAAGGTCACAGACGCTGATCGGCCTCTCCTGGATCAAATGGCGACGCGAGCCAAGACGAAGGGCTTGCCGCCCCACGACCGCCGCGATTTCCACTACGCCCTTGGCAAGGCTCACAACGATCTTGAGGAATATGAGCAGGCGATGTGCGAGTTTGAGGAGGCACATAGTATCGCAGCTGCTAACCTCCCGGCCGGCAACCGCCCCTTCGATCCAGACGCCTACGAGGCACACGTTGATAGAATGATCAAGGTTTTTACTTGCGAATTCTTTGAACGTCACCTATCGATGGGTTCTGACAGCGAGGTGCCAATCCTTTTCGTGGGAATGCCGCGTTCAGGTTCAACGCTTTTCGAGCAGGTTATCTCAAGCCACCCCAAAGTCGGAGCCGGTGGCGAACTCCAGTTCTGGCTCCTCAATGGCTTGAAAATATTTAAGGGAGTTGCAACAGGCATGCCTGATCAAGTCGAGATCCAGGCGACAGGTAAGGACTATCTCTTAACCCTAAGCAACCTAGCGCCAGACAAGGCAAGGGTCACGGACAAGATGCCCAACAATTTTCTGTACCTTGGTGTCATTCACTTGGCATTTCCTAAGGCTCAGATCATACATTGCCGCCGCCACCCGGTCGATAATTGCCTTTCGCTCTATATGTCGCCCTCTCGAAACCCCGGCCCCATGGTTCAAAATCGCGACACAATCCTGTTTGCTTACAGGCATTACATGCGACTTATGGACCACTGGCGGAACACGCTTCCGGCGAGCGTATTCCTGGAGGTCGACTACGAATCGCTCGTTGAAAAGCCCGAACAGACCACCCGCGAATTGATCAAAAGCTGCGGGCTGCCATGGGACGACGCATGCCTGCACCCCGAGAGGAACGACCGAGTGGTCAGTACCCCAAGTCTTTGGCAGGTCAGACAGCCAGTTTACAAAACAGCGCTCCGGCGGTGGCGGCACTACGAACCATGGCTCGGCCCTTTTCGCGAACTCCTTACTGAAGTTGAATTGAAGAGCGTTTCCAAGCGTAACCCACGCGACAACTAGCCGCAGGAAGTCTCAGGTCAGCGTTGGAATTCAGCAAATTCACTAAGCTGCTGACTGAAAATAAATTTTCGTACACGCGTAAATTTGCCTAAAAGACGGACGTTTTCAAAAAACATCTTGGCATTTTGGAAAGACGCTGTTATAGTTGACCAAAGGTTTGGTCTACGATGACCAAACGTTTGGCTACTGAAGGACGCTGATGTCGACGGTTAACAAAGAAGTAAAGATCGCAACCCTTAAAGACGTGGCCGCGTTGGCAAACGTCAGCCCGTTTACCGTCTCCGTTGCGCTCAATGGATCAAAGTCCAATACGCGTCTATCGGAAGCTACGCGAAAACGTATCGAGGACGCAGCTGCCGAACTTGGATATCGGCCAAATGGCCTCGCACGCGCACTCCGAAATCGCCGTACCAATATCGTAGGCCTCTACTTCGGCTACGGCCACCTAGAGCCGCATGACCCCTTTCACGCGGAAGTCTTGACTGGACTGCAGAAGGGTTGTGAGGCGACTCAAAAGGATTTAATGATTCACTATTCCTTCCACCGCTACGGCGTGGAGGAAGTCTTTTCTGAACTCGTGGGCGGCAAGATCGACGGCCTCGTCTTATTGTCTGCGCCAAGGGACCCGCTCGTTGCCAAGCTTAAGAATTCCGGACTTGTAGCAGTAGCGATGACCGACGCGATTGAAGGACTCCCTTCCGTTATCGCCGACGACGAATCGGGTTCCGTAGCAATCGCCGAGCATCTTGCTTCGCGCGGCCACAAGCACGTTATGTACCGATGTTGCCCAGGACCGTCTGATTCCGCTGAAAGGCGCTACAGCGCCTTTGTACAACGTGCAGAAAGCCTTGACATCAGCGTCAATCCGGTTACCACGAGCGACTGGAAAGGAGGGTTAGGCGCGGAAGAAGTAGATCTCATCTCGCAGCGCAAGGCCCACAGCATTACGGCGGCAGTTTGTTGGGGAGACCCCAGCGCGAACGCGCTGCTTAAGTATTGCAACTCGAAGGGAATCGTCGTACCTGGCGACCTCGCAATTGTTGGATTTAACGGCATTGAGCCATCCGTGGAGCCTGCTCGCAGGCTGACTTCGGTCAAAGCCTACTGGTCAGAAGTGGCCGCCCGGGCTGTTCACACTCTCGTCGATCGCCTTGAAGGCAAGACAGTTCCCATGCGAACTGTCCTACCTATTGACTTCACTATCGGAGATACCGCATGAGCGAAATCTCCGTTCGTCATAGGCGCACAAAGCGCCATCTCATCATCCCTGGAGGAATCATGTCCCGCACTCGTACAGCATTTACTCTCATTGAACTCTTGGTGGTTATCGCCATCATTGCCATTCTCGCTGCGATTCTCTTCCCGGTCTTTGCTAAGGGGAAGGCTGCCGCGAAGTCAACCGCAACTCTTTCAACCCTTAAGCAGGTTGGAACTGCCGGCTATATCTATGCCGCCGACTATGACGACCTGGTCCATCTATATCAGGACAATGTGAACTACGCTCCGGCAGCCGGCTACTATGCCATGCTCGAGCCCTATATCAAGAGCAAACAGATGATGTTCGACACGGCGCGGCCAATTGCCGTTGACATCAACACTCCTAACTATGCATGGTCCATGTTCGTAACATTGGCTGAGAACCGAAACGGTTGGGTCGGCTACGAAGGATTCACTCCTCCGTCAACGTTCTTCCCAAGGCAGCAGAGAACAATCTCCGCACAGGAGAACATCGCAAAGCGCGCCGCCTACATGATCGTTGCTCGCCTACCCAACACTCAGCAGGGCTATAACTTCGTCACCGACGAAGCAGCTTGCGCTGTAACAATTAGCCCGACGACAGTTGCAAACACTCGCTTGAATCGCGTGTATTTGGCTGCCAAGTTCCATCGAGACATGATCATCACCTCATACGGTGACTCACATGCCGGACGCGTACCTTACTCTAAGGTCTCAGGACTCTTCACGACTGTTCCCGACGCAGAAGACTGCGCTGGTTACGGCCCCAACAACGGCACCTATCAAGACGGACCTCAGGTTGACCTCACATATTGGGGCACCTGGGACGACTCGTCTCACTAAACGAACATGAAAAAGGAAATTGACCCCAAGATTGCTGCAATTGCAGGCGTCCTGCTCCTCCTGATCCTGGGAGGAGGTTACTTCCTCATGAGCCGGGGTCCGGCGCCTGAGAATGTATCGAACCTGTCAAAGGATCAACTTGAGGATAAAGATCCGCCGCATCGTGGCCAGCCCGGCTATCGAGAGCGAATCACTGATACACCTGTTCCGGGGAATGCAACAGGCAAACCTCATGGCAGGCCGGATTAGCAGATCGTTCCGATACCCTGCCTAGCGCCATTAATGTGGTAGAGATGCAGAAGCGTGCTACGTCGCTTCTGCATCTCCTAGCTTTCCCTCGGAGAGCCCGTCGTGCTCTGCCTTCTACTCTGCGTGATAAACGTCATGACGCTTGATTTGACCTTTGGAGGAATCCTTTGACTCGCCGCAATGCTGTACATAGCGGTGTATCGGAGGATGGTCAATATGACCTTTCTATCCCCGGGTATTTCCGCGTTCTCAAGCGCTTTTGGATATTCGTCAAACCCTACCGCAGCAAGTTCATCCTCGCCTTTCTTCTTCTCCTCGTCTCCGTCCCCCTCGCCCAGTTCGCCATTTTCCTGACTCGAGACGTCACCAACCAAGCACTGCTTGCTACCGACAAAACGGTCATCGACAGGTGGCAGACCGTCCTCAATATCGTCGCCATTCAGGCAATCTTCTGGTTCCTTAGCTCCCTTCTTTCGACAGTCCGAGAAGTGCTGGAGTGGTACACGAGCATGCGCTCCACCTTTGACCTGCGGCGCACCTTTTACCGACACCTACACACCCTTCCCCTAACCTTCCTAAGGCAGCGACCGGCCGGAGAACACCTTTACCGCTCAACGGTTGACTTCGGAAAGCCCGACGCCGACAGCTATGACCCTGGCGTGATGGGAATGATCACGCGACAGTTTTCTCAACTCGCGGAGCAAGCCTACAGCGTCATTTGGGGCGGCGTCTTCCTATATCTCATCAACCCTGTCTTAGGTTTATTGCTTGCCATCTACATGGTCCCCTACCTGATCGTCGGTTGGTATGCCTACGACCAGGTTCGGCGTTCCTTCTTCGAGCAGAGAACAAAGGAAGAGTTGGAAACTGCCGTGCTTCGTGACAGCATCGGCGGCCTGCGAACCGTAAAGAGCATGGGGCGAATCAAGCTCCAACGCCGAAGGTACATGTTCTCCGCGATCAACGCTCGCCGCAAGGGCATGAAGCTTCTGTGGTGGCAGACGGCAGCCGACAACATTGCCCTTTGGTCCGTGCGCTGGATATTCAATGGCCTGATTGGAGGTTACACAACTTACATGGTGCTGTCAGGCAAGGCAACCGTCGGAGACTGGTTCGCATCCGTCGCCCTGTTGACTGCCGTTCAGCTTCCCCTCGAGAAGCTCTTCACCCTTGTTCAAACTATCCGCCGCGACATGGTCCCTGCCCAGCGTATTCTCGAGACGTTGGACGTGAAGCCTGACTTGGCAGATAAGCCCGGAGCGGCGGAGATTGGCCCCCTCACCGGTCAAATTGAATTCAAGAACGTCACGTTCTGGTACGAAGAGGGCAAACCTGCCTTACAAGACCTGTGCTTTGAGATCAAACCTGGCGAGCGCATCGGATTTGTTGGTCCGAGCGGCGCCGGCAAGAGCAGTGTCCTTAGCTTGCTTCTGAGGCTCTTTGCAACTCAAGAGGGCACGATCCTCGTCAGCGGCCAAGACATTCTTGAGGTCAAGCTCCAATCCATGCTTGATCAGGTCGCGGTGGTGCCCCAATCGACTTACTTGTACGACGATTCCATCGCCAACAACATCCTGTTCGGAAATAAGAAGGCAACTGCGGAAGAACTTCGCGAAACATGCGAGATGAGCGGTGTGCTTGCTTTCGCGGAGCGCCAGCCCGAGGGACTCAACCGCCAGGTCGGAGAGGGCGCAACAATTTCAGGTGGTGAACGCCAGAGAATTGGCATAGCCAGGGCCCTAATCCGTAAACCAAAAGTTCTCATCCTAGATGAAGCGACCGCCAACTTGGATCCGCGGACTGAAGCCGAGATACTCAAGACGATCCGGGCAATCTCGGCTGGCAGAACCACGCTCACCGTCGCACATCGCCTAAAGGCGGTCATGCACTGCGACCGCATATTTGTTCTGGAGCTCGGCCGAATTGTCGAAATCGGTAGCCATGACGAACTGATCAAAGCAGGTGGACTGTACGCTGGCCTATGGCGAGAGCAAGCCGACACGATCGATGAAGCACTGGCGGCTACGCCCAAGGTGAAGAAGTGATCGATCCTGCCCATTTGATGAACCCTGATGTGCCACTGCAGGACGAATCGGCTTCGATCCTCTACGAGCAACCCATCCCTGCTGGACAAATCTCTGAGAAGGAAGCGCTCGATGAAGGCGAAAACTTTTACCGCAATGCGTGGGACGCTTTCAAATACACATGGCCGTTCATGCGGCCCTACTATTCAAAAACCCTACTAGTTGGCCTGTTTGATTTCTGCCTGGTGCTTCTCGGCCTCGTTCCACCCTGGATAGCCAAGTTCCTCGTTGACCAGGCGTTTCCCGAGAAAGACTGGCACATGGCTTGGGTGCTTGTGTTCGCCACCGTCTCGGTAGCATTAGTTACGCAGCTAATCACGGGCGCAAGAGCCTTCATGTGGGGCTATACGGAGGTCCGCCTTCCCCTCGATCTCCGGAAGAAGATTTATCGCCATTTACAGTTGCTCTCAATCACATCAATAGAAGCTCGTCCGATCGGTCAGCAGCTTTACCGCACGACTGTCGACGTAGACCGCCTCGCCCACACCCTCACGCGCATCGTGCCAACCTGCTTCTACTTCGCTGAGTTCACCCTGCTCGTCACCTTCGCCTCCTACGTCGATCCCGTCATAACCTGGGTCGTCCTCCTCTTCCTAATCCCGTGGACGATTCTGTTTTGGTGGGTTACAACGATTGGACGAGAGCTAGACCGACGCCGCCTCTGGCTTGCCGAGATGCGAGACTCCGCAGTTCAGCAGGGCGTCTCAACCTTTGCCCTAATCAAGAGCTTTGGACGCGAAAAGCACGAGTTCCACAAGTACACACGCAGAACCACGGCTGTTCAACGTGTCGGCATCAACGGCTACATCATCCTCGTCTTCTTTGAGTTCGCGACGCAGAAGATTCTGCCGTACATGAAAACGGTCACGATCTTTCTGTACTTTGCTCGTAAGGTCGTCCTTGGCGACATGACCCTTGGCATGACCGTGCCGATGACCGCCTACCTGACCCGCCTCAACTTCCCGCTTGAGCGCATCGTTAACTTTGGCAACTGGATCCGGCAGATCATGATCTCCGCAGAGCGGATCATGCAGGTGCTTCAAGCAGAACCCGCCATCAAAGACGCGCCGAACGCTCGTTCAATTGGCAAGTTGAAGGGACAGGTGAAGTTTGAGGGTGTCTCCTTTGAGCGCCCTAACATTGGCCGGGTGCTGACGAACATTTCCCTCCAGCTAACACCAGGAACGACAACCGCCATCGTTGGACCAAGTGGCGCAGGCAAGAGCACGCTCGTCAGCATGCTGCTCCGACTGCATTTACCGTCAGAAGGGCGAATCCTGATCGACGGCCAGGACCTGCGAGGAATCAAGCTGGAGAGCTTTCTCAAGCAAGTCGGCATCGTAAATCAGGACACGTTTATCTTCGGAGGCTCAATTGCCGAGAACCTTCAGCTAGCAAAGCCACGCGCTTCTGAAGGCGAGATGATAAAGGTCTTGGAAAGCGTTGGCCTTGGCCCATGGTTGATGTCACTGCCCGAGGGCCTTGCCAGCGACTTACAAGAAGGCGCCGCCCTGTCAGTCGGCCAAAGGCAGAGAATTGGGATTGCTCGCGCTCTGCTCACCGGTGCCAACCTGATCATTCTAGACGAGCCTACTTCCGCGCTCGACGCAACTACAGAGCGTGAAGTCATGCAGACGATTCGCGATGTGACGAAAGACAAAACGGTGATGATCGTTACCCACCGCCTTGATTCCATCACCTACGCCGACGAGATCGTCGTGCTGGAAAGCGGTGGAATCGTCCAACACGGCACCCACAAAGATTTGAATTCAACGAGCGGGCTTTACGCTGACATGCGACGTGAATATCACGCCATCGAGGATGAAGTAGAAGCCCCCAAATTGCAGGAGAAGACCAGTTGATAACCCCTATATTCAAGCCCGAGTGGCGCACTCAAAACCGCCTGAAGCGACGCATCTATACCAAGTACATGACGTGGCTGGAACGCGGAGGCTATCTTGCCGTCGCAATCATCATCGGTCTCTTCATCGGCTCTTTCGTATATCGCGTCGATGACAATATCACGGCCCAGTCAGTGTCGATTACTCCTGCAACGACCAAATTCGTAGCCGATGATCAAACATACGTTGTTCGCGTAATTCCTGCCGATTTCGCCGAGGTCAAGAAGGGTGAACCGCTCCTTGAGATCGTGAAAGGTGACGAAGCAATTAGGCACTACCGACTATGGGAGGCGATTCAATCTGCCAAGGCGGCAGGCGATCAGAGCGTAGCCTCGATCAACCAGACAAAGCCCCTGACCCAATTGCTCACAGCAGCTGCTGACGGCACTTTCCGCACTGAGGCTAAAGCCGGCTCCACTCTTGGAGCAAAGGACTTGCTCGCAAGGCTGCTTGACTACAACAACCTTGAAGCCATCGGCTCGTTCAAAGGCGATACCGTCCCCGCCGCTCGGGAGGGCCAGGTGGCTAGCATCAGCGGCATCTCTGTTGACACGGGCAATGACACCATCGTCAGGGCCACCAGCCCCCTCGGCGCAATCGTGAGTCGATCCATTGCCGGTGACGAAATCAAGAAGACTCTGGAGTCCAGCCTTAAGGGTTCGGCGGTTCGCCTGCGCGACGACCTACCGCTTGAGGTGAAAAGTGTCTCCAGCGTTGAGGTCGACGCCGTTGTCAACGGACAACCTGCTAGTGCCTCGGAGCTGACCCTAGACCCACCGCCAAATATGCAGCTAACCGGCGCCGTGACCCATGGCGAACAGATGGCCGAGATTCAAATTGCCGCACTTCCCGATGACGCAAGAAAGGCGGCAGATGCCGCTTTAACCCATGCTGTTGAAGGCAAAAATGTAGCCGAGCCGAACGGCTCAGCTCTGACCATATCCAGCATTGGCGACGCCAAATATGTGGTTAAGGCCAAGGCAAAGGTATCAGATACTGGAGCCTCAGGAAAGCTCACTGGATCGCCACTTTCAAGGTCGTTCGATGCGACCGTTAAGATTGATTCGCCCCCTAGTTTCCTGATCGAAAAGGTCCGCGCTGCGGATCGATTGGGCAAGTTCGTGACGGCCAAAGTAAGCATCAAAACTGGCACGAGGCCCATTGCATTGATTTTATTGAGAAGGTCCTAATCTATGAAACGTGATCCCCTAATTGACTCCATCAACTCGGCCGCAGTGGCTGCCGAAGCGATCGCTGGCAGAGTCTTGGAAAATCCCATCCGTACACCCGACTACGTGCAGCGCGTCTACGCTGGCGTCCTCGGCAAGATAATCGGCGTCTATCTCGGCCGTCCCATCGAGAACTGGACGTACGAGCGGATCACAGCCGAATTTGGCGAGGTTGATTACTACATACATGAGAAGAGAGCCCGAGACTTGGTCGTCACCGATGACGACATCTCAGGCACTTTCACCTTCTTCAGATCCCTTGAGGATCACGGGTATTCGCCTGATCTCACCCCGGCACAAATCGGCAACACCTGGCTGAACTACCTCATCAATAAAACGACGATCCTCTGGTGGGGTGGCATGGGCAACTCGACTGAGCACACCGCTTACCTAAGGCTTACAAGGGGCGTAACCGCGCCGGATAGTGGTTCGGCCAAGCTGAATGGCAAGGTGCTTTCCGAGCAAATTGGCGCCCAAATCTTTATCGAGGGCTGGGGTCTCATCAACCCTGGTGACCCCGAGCGAGCTGCCGATTTCGCCCGCAGAGCCGCCAGCGTCAGCCATGACGGAGAGGCAATATATGCCTCCATGGTGATTGCATCCATGGTCGCTCACGCCTTTGTCGAGCCTAGAATCGACCTACTCCTTGACACGGCGACATCTCTGATCCCCGCCGATTGCACGATCAACAGACTCATTTCCGACCTAAGAGATTGGCGTACTGCCGAACCCGATTGGCGCAAGACACGCCTCAAGTTGGAGTCCCACTACGGCTACGACAAGTATCTCGGACCCGTACATATCGTGCCTAATCACGGCCTGATCATCATGGCGTTACTACACGGCGACGGCGACTTCCAGCGCTCCCTGAGCATCGTGAACACCAGCGGCTGGGATACAGACTGCAACTCCGGCAACTTAGGGTCGATCCTTGGCGTCCGAAACGGGCTCGATGGCATCGACGATGGCCCCGATTGGCGTGGACCCGTCGCGGACAGGGTTTATCTGCCATCTGCCGATCCAGGTAGATGCATCTCAGACGCTGTGCGCGAAACCTATGCAATCGCAAACGCAGGCCTAATCCTGGCCGGAGAGGATCCGATCAAACCTAAGAAAGGCGCACGCTTCCACTTCGAAATGCCTGGCAGCGTTCAAGGTTTCCGGTTGGACGCGTCACCGGAAACCGCTGGCGTTGCAACCCTCCGGAACGTACTAGGCCACAGCCGGCTCGGTGACCGAAGCCTTGCCATCTCATTTAGGCGGCTGGCCCTAGGACGCGCTGTTCGCCTTTTCACACCGACATTCGCTCCGCCAGAAACAATCAACTGGACGACAGGCTACGTCCTAGTAGCTTCCCCAACGATCTATTCGGGACAGGTCGTAACAATGGAGATGAAGGCGGACCCCGATAATGCCACGCCAGTCGTTTGCCGACCCTACGTTTCGGTCTACAACGAGCACGATGAACTTGATCGCGTGTATGGTCAAGAGCGGCGAATCCGCCCCGGCGAACATGAGAGCGTGAAGTGGA
>JBBQMJ010000003.1:0-24732 GCA_038328815.1 Fimbriimonadales bacterium
GAAGCTGGCGGTGTATCGCCGGTTCTACAACGAGCAGCGGCCCCATTCGTCACTTGGTTACCGCCCTCCGGCAGTGGCCGCTATGTCAACATCAGGAGGAAGTCTGCAGTTTTGAATGGACTACTCGATGGGGGCAGACCAAAGCTAAAGGATGACATACGCAACGGCCACCAATGTGAGCCTCAGAAGGGTCCGTTAGGATTAATTAACGCGGCTCTGATTAAATATAGGTCTGCCATCAAGAACTTCGGGATCGAAAGCGAGCGCGCTATGGTTCGCCTGCGCTATGCAGGAAGTCTAATTATCATCTGCGGCTCGATCAACTGCCCTTAGCTCATCTCAAAACAAAAAGAAGAAGCTAGAGTTGAATTCTAGCTTCTAAGGGTGTGTCGATCTGGGTTAGATCTAATCTTCCAGTACCAATTTCCAACCAGGTTCGGGCAAGCCATAAAGCGGCATTTCTGAAGGTCCTGTTCGGTCGCTGGTTATGATACGGGTTCCAATGATGCCGTCTTCGGCCTCATTAAATGGACGGAGCCGATCACCGTCCAATACCATACAAATCTCTTGAGGAGGCCCCTGCAAAAAGCCCTCCTGCAGCTCTTCTGCGAACGTTCGGGTTGTGTCCATACCTTTACTCATTTCTCCATCTTAGATTGTTTAACAGTTGTCGCATAGGATCGCGCATGATTTCGTAGTCTTCTTTTGACAAATCGTACCCGCTGACCCTGTTTCTGGCACTTGCCACTCTGGCAAGAAATTGTCGGCAGAGGTTTTTGTCCGACTCACCTAAGTCCTCGTCCAGTTTCTCATAAAAAACAAAGGCGGTGAGACTTCTGGCGAAGACCTCGTGTCCCTTTAACATTTCGAGAGCCCGTTCCGAAGCTTCCTGTCGAATTCTTGAATCGTTCGGAATTCCAACTGACTCACCGTTTGGCCCTTGGGCTCGAAAAAAACGACCGCGTAGAGCGTTAGTAGCGATCCACCATGATTGGGTTTGAGAGTAAGCTTCGTAAAGCTCATGGAATTGTTCGGAAGCCGAAGTCCACGCAGTCCGAGGCGAAAGGTGATAACGATCAACCAAATGCCCGAGCTCATGTACGATCGTAACAGCAAGGTAAGGATTAGATAAGTTAATTGCTTGAGCCCAGGGACCAAAGACCTTCTCCCCATTGGGACGAATTTTATGTCGAAACTGCGAGACAGCCTCTTGGGTGTCAAGACCATAGTCATCTTGCTGGCCGTCCGAGTGACGAAACCAGGCATCTAGTCGTTCTTCGGCCCCGCTATGATAGGAATGGAGCATGATACTATTTCCAAAGAGGCGCGTCGCTCGCTCAATCACCATCCATTGATGGCGATCTGGAATAGAAATTATGTCCGAGACCGTAATCTCTCGGTCAGTTTGACTTGGAGGTAGCATGTAACTCCGGTATTTTACCTGAACGCGACACACAGCATTAGTTAGACAACTCCACTAGGGGGAGTGGGTGGTGAACGGAAACGAACTGAAGGACTTGAAAGTGGTTAAGCGCGGGCCGCTGGCGGCAGGCCAGCCGAAGGTCCGTCGGTACCGGCGCGGTATCTGGAAGGCGACGCGTCGGTGGGGCATTGATCGGCGGTGGTGTCGGTCACTACGGTGCCGTAGCAGGAGCCGGTCAGCGTGGCGAGGCCGTAGACCGGAACCAAATATGTTAGAACAAGTTGCCCAGCAGATGCCATTGTCGAAAGCGCACGTAAGAGCCCGCCCGCTCTCGTTGGGAAGCTGATTGGCTCTGGCTCCGAGCCTTTCGGCAATACAGAATTCGCGTGGGAAACCACCCGTCCACTATGAAATCCCTGGTCGGTTTGGCTGCGAGAGATTGAGGTGGAGTCAGATTCTCAACAGACTAACCGCACCTTTCCCGGCATGCGCTATACTCAAAGCGCGACAACATACCAGTAGCATTTCGGCGTGAGCATGGGCCGCTTGACTAAGTAACTGAGAATTAGCCACTTAGATCCATTGGCCGACTAGTTTATTTTCGCCTGAGTAGCCTGGCAATCAGCAGGGGGCAGCAATGTCACGCTTTACAGACCTCACAACTTACAAAGGCATCCTTCCCTACTCGAGCGAGCTTTTCGGTGTTTACCAGCCTCTTCTTGGTTGGAAATCGGTTCGCGCCCAGCACCGTTTTCAAAGGGGCAGCTACCTTGATCGATCCCGCCTTTACGAAACGGCACTTAGTCGATTTCGGGCCAATATCTCGGTCCAGGCGGAAGGCGAATCGATTCAGATCGGACCGCTTTCGCCTGGTGTCTATGAACCGCAGCTGAATCCGCCATTCGACAGCGATCTCCTTCGTGAAATCGCCCGAGCGTTACCGGCCCACTACAGCGACCAAGTGTGGGAGCATCTCACGCCACAGCTTGTTCAACGAACCCTAGACGGGCCGGTCAAAAAGAGTGCCGTAAACACGTACAAAGCTCTGTGGCAACTGGGCGGCCGCTCGCGCACACAGCAGGACGATCCCAAACTTGCTGTCATCGCCAAGCTGCAGATGGAGTCCACGTTGGCGAGCATGCTGTTGGACTTTAAGCAACGCAAGGCTTTTGGCGATCTCAAGCACATTCTCTACGATTCCTTCAGGCCGAAATCGATGGTCGATCTATTCGGGCCGGGCACTTCCGACAATCCCTTCGATAGCATCGATCCCCACAAAAATCTGGACCGGGTTGGCCTATCGCCAATTGGGGTTGTCCATCTATTCCGGGAATACTTTTTCGAGCTAGACACCTTCCTCGGAGTTCCGGTCGGCCACGTCTGGCTATCACCGGGTGGGTCGGTTGAACTCGTCGAAGTGAGTACTCGCAAGACGACCATCGACCAGACGGTGGAAGCGTCAATCCAGACCATCCGGAAGTCGAGCACTTCCACAACGACGCAAGACGACCTATCGGACGCGGTCAAGCAGGATAACCAACAAAACACCAAGCTGGGAGCGACTGCCAATTCAAATCAGAGTTGGGTATGGGGCAGCGCGAACGAGTCTGGCAGTTTCGGCCTCGATACCACCCAGCACAATGCTCGCGAAAACACTCACAAGCAAATGCGGCAGCAGACCCAAGTGCTATCCGAAGAGATTACGAGGAATTACAAGACTACGCTGCGTACCATTTCAGAAGACTCGGATCTCTCAAGCAAGCGATACCTGTTGGCTAACTCGACAGATCACCTGATCAACTACGAACTCCGCCGCAAGATGCGGCAGATTTGTGTTCAAGTGCAGGATGTCGGGACGTACATGTGCTGGCAAACCTACGTGGATGACGCCGGTAAGTCACTCGGTCTCGCCGATTTGATACACATCACAAAGCCACCGGACATTCCGGCCGATCCTAATCCTCAGGGCATCCCGGTTCCGGATGCCAGGCTCAAGGGCGATCCGCTCACGGTGAACTGGCAATATACTTTCGACGACGACCCGAGTCCTAAATTCGTGCCGATCAAAACCGCTCAACTAATTGCGCCCCACTCCGGCTATATCTTCGACGTTGCCGAGATCACGGTAACGTCGGGCCCAAACTGGTCATTCAGTTATAAGCATTTGGACTATCTAGCCACGCCAGAAGGGGAAATCAGCGTGACTTCCGTGGTGATCGGTCTCGACGGAGGATTTACTGACGACACGAATCCCAGCCTTACCCTTCAATTCACTCCCTTCTATGTTCCCTCGCGGGCGCTGCTTGCAAGCGTCGCCAACCAAAACGCCCAATTGGCGACAGCGGCGACGAACGCTCAGACTCTGGCTTTTCGTGAAGTCTATTTCGCAGCCGCAACTGAGCGGATCAAGTTGGCCAGCGAAATCAAGCCACGTCCCTACGACGAACTTCGAGAGGAGGAAAGAATTGTTGTCTATAGGGCCCTGCTCCAAGACATGTTAACTAAGGGCCTCGTCTTTCCAGACGACCGGACTCGGCATGCGGTATCAGAGTTGCTCAATTCTATCTTCGATATCGATAAGATGCTTTACTTCGTCGCTCCCGAGTGGTGGAGGCCGCGAATGCATGCAGCAGCTCCCGTTCTCGTCCCGCTCATGAATGCTGACGGCAACGTCCAGTTGGGCGCAGACGGACGGCCATTGATGATTCCCGATCCGAGCCACGTGACCGGCAACATTGTGAAGGCGGGCGTCAGTTGGGGTGGCGCCGAATCGGGCCGCGACTCCAATTACTACATAACAGGCGACTCCACTCCGGCCCGACTCGGAAGCTCACTTGGCTGGCTCCTGCAACTGGACGGAGACAATCTCAGAAATGCTTTCCTGAATTCGCCATGGGTCAAAGCAGTTGTGCCGATCCGTCCACACAGGGAACGCGCGGCTCTCAATTGGCTCCAGCAGGTTGAAGGTACGAATGGCATCGGGCCGGAGGATCTCTATGCTGGACCGGAGCCGGAGTATGCGGGATTCACAATGCTCGAGGTTCTTCAGAAACTAGCTGACGACATCGACGCCAAGCACAACCAGTCGGTTCAAACCCGGTCCTTCAGCGATCCCTCCGACCCGGCGAGTACCGTTAGTTCAACTCCCGTAGATGTCGTGTACGAACGGGGTTTCAATCCATTGCAAGGAGGATTCCGCATTGCGCCATCGATGCCGCCTGACGACAACTTTGAGGTTTTCGATCAGTGGATAGAGGTGCTGCCAAGCGATCAGATCGTGCCGGTCGAAGTCAAATACGATCCCAAGACTGGACGCCAAGTGTGAATACCACCCTAAGAGAGCCTCGCCCCAAATTGAATAGGGTCGTGGCCAGGTCCAGTAGGTGAAGTTAACCTTTGCCGCCATCGATGTTCTAGGTAGCTCCCTTGATGGCGTGGTTCTCAGTGTGACCTCGCTCCCGGTCGGAGGGTCACAGCTTGTAAACCTTCCCGCCGCCGTGATTCTTCCGGACACTGTCACGAGCATCGAATTGCAAGGTACCCACGCCACGATGATGCAATGGACGGCAAAACTGCTTCGAGTGGCATCTGGACCTCGTTGGCGAACGACCGATCCCACGATGAAGATCGTCGAAACGCAGAATGGGGCCGACGCCGTGCTTACCTTTGGTCGGATACGGTTTGCTCCGACCATTGCGTACAACGAAAACCAGCGAGTTCCCTTTGCGCTCGGGAAGACCTTGCCTCTCGACTTCAATCCCGGCGGAACCCTGGTATTCGTCGATCCGAGCAATCAGCTTTACCGAGACGTATGGCTGAACAAGGAGCAAGTCCGTACGCTTATGTATCCGGGAACTGGCGATCCCAACGGACCATCTTGGGAACGTTTTCGAACGCGCCCTCCTGCGGCCATCGACCTAAGGGCTCGAGGCTCCTTCGTGTTGCTAGAATACGGCGACCCGACAAGCGTGCCCAATGGCCTTCGCTTTTTGATAAGTGTTTGGGCTCCCCAGAAGTTCTCTGGCCCGTCGCCGTTTACCGTTGTTCAGTTCACGCCAAATCCAGACCGATCCCTTGGCTATCCGCTCGACGGAGCCAACTTCGGACGAGTCTATCCCTACGCCTTGACCTTGAACCGGGCACCAACCAGTGCCGAGCTTGCAACGAAGTCGCTGAAGTTTTCCGATCTGCGACAACCTTACTGTGATCTTGCGGCGAACCGGACGGTCAACCGCTATAAGACAATTTATCAACTATATGCGGCTTGCCCCGGCAAATTTGTTGCGGAAACCGGTGAAGGTCCAGTGCTGATTACTCCCATTCCGGTCGGACTTAACACGAAAACGTATTACCAACGCGCTCCATTCGATAGCCGTCAAGGGCTAGCTCGTTTGGTTAGGGAGGTGCTGCACTTCCTTATGGCCTCCGGTTTGACTGGCTACTCTGCTGGAAGCAAGAGTCAGCTTCGATTCCGCCCTCCCGCAACCGAGGTCGTAGTTTTGCCGAATGGCTCTACCTTGCCTCTTGGGCCACCAAGCGGCAGGGCCCAGATCACGGTGATGGTTCACAGCGCCGCTTTCCTTGCCGCATTGCCCCTTGTGCCCCGGGGAGGGACGATTAGCATGCCAGCTTCCTTCCCGGCGGTAACTTGGGCGGCGTCAGAGGCTGACTTTTGGCAAGATTGGATCGGCCTATGGGTGATCGATGGCGTTGGGCAACCCAACAGGATTGGCACACCAACCATCGACAGCAATGTCGCCCGCACTCTTCTTGCATGGGCTGGGTCCGGGGCAGACCAACGCAGGCTTGTGGCGGTCTACGCGTCGAGTGGTATTGCCAATGACGCTGTGAATGGCTTGGTCAAAAATCCTACTCGGAAGAATGGAACTGCGAGCTTTGTCGAAGAAGGACGCAACTCGAATAGTCCGCGTGTCACCTGGCTCCGAATGACCGATTCATACATCTCGCCGATGTCGAAAGTTGACAGCACGTGGCCAACGTTCGGTTATGGTAACGATCCGCACAATTTCATCTACGACATCGGCATTGGATACGCGGCTGCGTGCACCGCCCAGTGAGGATTGTCAGGCCAGTCGCAAGAGTCCCGAACGGAGGTCTCTGGCTGGCGGCTCGATCAAGTTTGTTGCCCGTTCGGGCCCCTTGCGAAGGCTTGGATTTCTGGGGATGGAGAGCAGAAGCGACCTTATTCGGGACCGATTAACATCGAAGTTGACATTTACGTCTCGCCCCATTCCCAGACACCTAAGCACGGCCCAACTCCGCTCGTCGTCCTGGACCTTGATCCCAAACCCGGTGCGTGATGGCTACCCGAACTTCTGCCACCGGTTGTTCCGAACCCCGAAACCTCCGTTCTCCCCGCTATCATCCCAATCGCAAGGGCTGCTACGATTACCGATATTTTCATGACAATAGTATACAGCGAGCGGACACAGCCCAGGCGTCCGGCAATACGATCAAGCGTGGTTTTGGGGTACCGGACGCGCCTCCATCTTTCGCCGGTCCTGAATGATCTGAGAAATTCCGGACAGACCGGTCATGATAGCCAATCCCCAAGCGATGTACTTAAGAAAGGGCGTTAGATCCCAAGGCATCGTCCAATGAAAGAGCCACTGGACTAAGGCCGCAAAAATCGGGCAGAACAATTGCAGCAGGTAGGGCGTCGGCCAGAGTCCCACGATAATTCCAAACCAAGGCACGATAAAGTAGGGAATTACCCGGTTGGCGGGCATAATCGGCCTTCGACCAACCAGGCTAAGGAGGGCGACGATGACTCCCAAGGAGACGCCGATGACGAGCGTTGTCCACGGCCACATCCTAAGGATGAGCCATAAGCTGAGAAGAAGTCCGACAATCGGCGCCACTTGGTTGAACCGCTTTCCAGCCGGCCTGGCTGCCAACCACTGACTGAAGCCTTGATGCATCACGTTGGCCAAGAACAACCAGAAGACCCAGCTTGAACTCCCCGCCGGCCAGGATTCTCCAAATGGCGACTCCATCCCGCGATTGGCGATCAGAAACGAAAGGGTCACTCCGAGCACAATGCCGATCGTATCCTGGACATTCAATCTCGTTGGATGGTGAAGCGGCGGCTCGACACACCTGGCCTCGCCAATTGGAATCGTGTTGCCGTTTGAAACGCTCAGGACCTGACCATCAGCCAGAAACGTATTTGAAACGCTCAGGACCTGACCATCAGCCAGAAACGTAAAGGCATTCTTTGGCAGTGGCCGGGGATGCTTGAAGTTCGGCCAGAACCAGCGAAAGCCCGAATCTCTTGTCGGCGATCGTTTCGAAAGCCGGTCGATGATTGAAGAATATGACCAATTAGCACGTTTCAGATCGTGAAGGGCATAGTCAAACATTTTCATCGGGTAAAGCCCGACGAACGCATAGATATCAAAGCCTGGCAAGTGGATTTTCCGCTCCGACGGTGGCTCGGGCTGGGACTGGATTGCCAAACCGTGGCTGCTCGCCTCTCCAACGATCCAGCCCAGAGTTTCGTTCGGCCAACCCAGCTCCTTGTTGTCGCCTCCGCCGATATCGCGGTGAACGCCGGGGAACCAAACTTCACTGATATCGTTGCCATCGCACACAAAGAGCAGTTCAGGGAAGGCGTTGCGCTGCTCGTCCAAACTGACCGCGTGGCGAGCGTGGACAACTGATGAGTTCTTGTTGGTGTAGGGATAGACCTTGAAGCGCTCGAATATGCCAACCGAGCTGACCGTATCGAAGAGGCCCATAAACTCGATTCCCGGTGGGTTAAGCCGAGAAAACTGCTCCTTGATCGTGGCCGCCTGCTTCTTGAATTCAACGATGGAGGTAAATTCGGAGATCGTTTGCCAGAGATAGGGGATGAGATTCTGATTGCGCACTTCGAGAAGGCCAAAGTTGTGGATGAGCGAGGCTAGGACCCGGGCGGTGAATGCGCCCCGGCTAAATCCAAACAAATAGATTCGGTCACCGGCCTGGTAGTTTTGAACCAGGAAGGTATAGCCGTCCAGCACCCGTTCTCTCAGGCTCGTGGCGACCGCCAGGTCCAGCAGCTTAAGGAAAAACCGGCGCAGGGGTGAGAGGGCAATCGCGTTGCCGAGCGTGCCCACCCCGCCGCTATAGAAGACGAGCTGAGAATTCTTGTCCAGCCGCTCGTAAATTTTCATTACGTTGGTGGTATCGGCAGCCGCCCAATCGCCGGTGCCGTCAAAACACAGGACGATGTTCTTGCCTGATCGCTTGGTCTCAATGGCCGCCCGCTCTGGTTCGGTCGCCACTACTTGCACTTGGGAGCAATGTCCGCCCCCACGGTTACCCCACTTGGAGCCGCCTCTTCGATGACCGTTCCGATTGACATCGCTGAGACGTCTAGTGGGTCTGCCGTCTTCGATCGGTAAGCTATCATCTTGAGCTTCCCTTCACCGCGAATGCTGGGACGTCGGCTGGGCTTCGGCCTACGGCCAGACCAGCCTTCGGCGTAGCCACTGGGCCGTAGCTGCCAAGGACGATAATTTCATACGGCAGATTCCACGTCAGGCAACCAGGCCGCTTTGATTCGTTCTGAACTCGCCACCAGAGCCTGGCTAGACTAATTCGAGGAATGCCGAGAACATGGAGTGATTGACCCGGCTTGAGTTTTTGCAGCGCAACTTCGGGTGCCGAACCTTTGACGAAACCGGTATAGACGTTGCGGCCCACCAGCTCGCCGTCCAGGCCATAGATCTCGGCGGGAACAAACCGGCCGTCGCTGACCTTCTCTACTTTGTTGTCATGGGGCGAGAGGACAAATTCGACATAGTTGTAGCCAGCCATCTCGGTGGTGATTGTCGTTTCATCCGCGCCCGGTTTGATCTGGCAGCGGGTCCGTTCATAAACCCGAAAAGCTTCGGCCGCCTCTTTTGTTTTGAAGCCCTGAATGGGTTTGAACGTATCTTTGAGATCGAGACTGCCAACACGGACGAGCGGATGGAGCTCGAAGACATGATCGGGATTGGTCGTCGTAAACGGACTAAGGGCTTGTCCTTGAATTTGATCGCTGCCCCCAGCGTGTTCGCACCAGAGCCGCCAGACGCCAGTAACCTCAACAGCACTGCCCGTCCCCTCGTTTTGGTGAATGAAATCAACGGCGTCTGCTCTTGAGCGAGCGTTCATGATTTCCGAGACCATCGGCAGCTTAACGATGTCCGATCGACCGGCGATATGGAGGTCGCCGTCTTTGGCTCCGGCGTTCGGCCTGGCATGAGCTTTGTCGATAACGAATGGTGCGGCCAGGGTTAAGCGGTCTTTGTAGGCGGTGATGAAGTCATTCTTTAAGCGAATGACGATATCGGCCCGGCTGGCCACAGCCAAGCCGAGCAGGACAACAAGAAAGGCTCCGCGTGAGACGCGGTGGTTGTAGCGATAAGTCTTCATGATATACCTTCCGAAAATCGTGTTCTGCCTAGGGCGGTCCTTGGTTAAGCCCTCATTAAAGTCGCATCGAAGCGATAGCGATGAGTCTGGCCATTCAAGAGAAATTCAAACTCGACCACGCCGCGCAATTCGGCGCCCCGGAAGCGGTGGCTGAGAATGACGTCGTCGTCTTCGACATCGGCGCCGTCGAATTTGATGATTTCGTTGCGGTTGTCGACGGCGAAGCTTCCGCGCAGGGTGTGATCCTTGGCGCTCTCCTTGAATTCGAATTGAAACCAAATGCCTTCGCCTGCCGCTAAACCACAGACAAATCGTGAGACGGCCGGACGCTCAGCCGTCTGGACGTTATTGACCTTGTGGGAGGCTTGCCATTTCTGGCCATCTTTCAAACTCTCTGCCAATTTCAAAATCAGGCGAGCAATATCGAGTGGATTCATGTCTATCCCTCCTGGCTGCCACTTCATTCCGAGTGGACTGGGCAGATATTAGCACGCGAGGCGTGAAGAAAGCGCTAGAAGCACCCGTAACTATTGGGTTGCCCGCAAAAAGACATCCTTAGAGGTCGAGGGCGATCACAAATGAGATTTGTCGCTGAGCGATGATGAACAATCTGTTTGCGACATGTCGAGTATCATACGTCGTAGCGGGCAGAGCTAGAGGCGCGAATGGGAAATCGAGAAGGTGGGGTAGGCAAAGGCAATTTTGAATGGGTCAAAGGCCTTGGCGAAGGGCTCAGTCGGCCATTTCAGATTTTGATTGCGGCAACGGAAAAGGTGCCGGCGGTCCGATACGCCCTTGGGGTAGCCGGTGTGGGAGCGGCGGCGGCGATCATTGTTCAGCTCTTCAAAGGCAATGCCGCGTTAGCGCTCCTTGGCACTGTCATCTTGATCGTTCTTGCCGTTGTTTTGTTTCTCTTTGCGCAGGCAGTGGAGACGGCTAGCACGCGTTCGACAAAGATTTTGTCAGCAATCATGTTGTATTTCATCGCGTTTTTGTTTATGGCTGGCTGCGCCATGGCCGGTTCCTCAGTTACGATCGGCTGGCCAAAGTTTCACAATCCTTTTGACAACACAACGGCAAAGCCAGAGGAGAACAAGCCATATCCTGCCCTCGAACGACTGCAGACGATAGAGCAGCGGATTGCAGCATTAACCAACGAAGATCCTGATGCCACCAAGAGCGGCCGCGCCGCACTTATCGAGCAATCGACGTCAAAGTTGCCCATCGAAATTGAGAACCTAAAGCGCATCCCGGACAACGATCTTAAGGAAGAAGAGAACCTGGCGCTCAAGCATTTCTGGCTGGCGGTTGGGTGCGGCTTTGTCGTCCAGTTTTTGGAATCGTCTGACCCGCGGATCGGGGAGTTCTGTGACCTTGGTGAGAAAGGCGCAAGAAAGTTTCTCGAAATCCTGGAGAAATTCCGCGGGCAGGCGGAGGCTAGTGGGCCACTTCAGACGTTCGAGAGTGAGAATTACGAGCCGAAGGCCATGTATTGGCTGAGCGTCTGTCAAGCAAGGTCCGGTAAAGATCTACCCGCCGGGGCCACCCTTCGCAAACTGAAACAGCTTTATGTGGACTTCTACAAAGGACATCGTCCTGAGGACAACGACACCCTGAAATCGGCGCTTTCCCGCACATCGGCAGGCAAAGATCTCTTGAAGGAGGACAAAAAACTATGAATACATTCAACGCCCTAATGATGATACTGGCCGGGTTAAGCCCGGCTCTTAAAGCCCAGTCATCAACAAATAACGGTTCAGCAAAAACGGACACCCAAGTCTGTGCGAGGCTGCACAAAGACCAATTGGAGAAACTGAATTTCACCAAAGGACAGATGGAAATGCTCACCGGTAAAGGCCTCTTGATCAAAGAGACTTCGGGTAGTTACGTGTTAAAGCTCGGGTATCTAAAATCTACAGGATTAAAAGGGATTGACGTGATCGAACGGGATCCCAAGAAATACTCGGGCGTGCTAAATTTTGTTAAAGACGATAATGTGACGAGCACGGCCCTACTTGGAAAATTCAATGAGAATTTGACTGGCACTCAAGAGGCCGAACTTACGCATCTCCTTCGGATTGCTGCCCAGCACCAACATGAGCAGACTAACCCCGGAGGCGTGCCTCCGGTCATTTTTACGCCTCACAAGCCACCAAAGCCTCGCATCCATGTGGTTAAACCGCCTACGCCCTAATCTCGGCGACGTGGTATTTGGCAGTATTGAGGAGGAGAAAGGTGCATGAGACGGCGGTTGCACTCGTCGGCGCTGTCGCTGTGCGAAGGCGCTGGCTGGACCCACACTAGATTGCCAAACCGATGGCGAAATCCCGTTCCCGTTAAGGTATATAGGCGGGTCATATGGGCTTCCTGACTATCGCTTTTTGAGTGGGCCGGCGCTTCTGGACATGCCTTGAGTGTTTGTCGTGTCCCCGCCCAACGGTGTGGGGAGAGGCACAGACCGAGCAACGCCCGCCGCTGTTGCACCACCCACAGTAGTTGCAGTTAGTGCAGGCGTGACAGATTCCTCGACCGAGCGGTGTGCACCGCGCGTGCTTGACAGAGCCGCCTTCAACGAACCCGGCTGCAAACAAAAAAAGGAACAGTAAGATGGCGATTCTCATTCTAGTAAATCCTTTAGAAAGATTATTGCGTAAATTTGCGGCGTAAGCGCCGATGACCACGCTATTGGACTTAGTACAAGACGTGGAGCAATAGAATGCTGGGCGAGTAGCCGAAGGAGCGAGCGTGTTATTTTCTGCCAATCAGTCAATCCGGATATGGTCGCACGGTGTCCTGCTCGACCTGCTACATGCCTTGACCGGTCCAGCTTTCTCTTCTACGGTTGAGCCATGAAACCAGCCAATTGGCAAAACCTGTCCAGAAGAGAAAAACTTCGCTACGGCTCTGATCTTTTCGCCCATCCGAAAGGCAAATTTGTCATCTCGCAAGCCCTCTACTATGCGCTGAAGCATTTGGGTGAGGATGATAAATCCGGCAACCAGGCTGAGAGTACTGAAGATATGGAGATTCTCTACGAGACGATCTTTGACCAGTTCGGTAAGGCGGAACTTAGCGAGAATCCCTAAGCCGAACCCAATTATTTCAGCCCCTCGCCAGACCTATCGATTCCCCACCAGCAAAAATAGGGGAACTTATGACCACCAGATGTACTCTAAGGTCATACAAGTGGCTCCGGTGCAAATTATAATGTCTCATCTTTGGTCGTTACATAGCAGATTTCGCTTGAATACTCAGCATTGGATGGCAATTGGCGCCATTTTCTTTGTTGGCATACCAGCTACGGCTGGACCACCGTCGCTATCAAAAGAAGAAAAATGGATCGTTAGCCAGCTTAACCAAACTGGCACAGCCGATCTTCTCAAATTGCCAAAGAAAAGCTACCCGCAAGGAAAGCATCATGCGGGATTGGTGCCGGTCCATATGGGATTCCTTAATAGGCTACTACTGGGAAAGTATGGAGCCCCACGATACATCGGATGCTGGATAGAGCACGCCCAGTTCCTGGAAGAATGGCACGGCGAATTCCTTAATTTGGAAACCGCAATTTGGTTCGTCCATTGCAGCTTCGATGAACCGATTAACTTGACCCAAGCCCGCTTCAAATACTCATTGAATTTTGAGGATTGTACGTTTAACCAGTTGGTTACGATCAATCAGACAGAAGTTGGCAAAGGATTGAATTTCAAAGATTGCCTCTTCAAGGCCAGGGCTGACTTATCGTCCTGCCGTCTGGCTGGCTATCTCACGGTTGAGAATTGCGCCTTCAGCACCGATCAAGGACCCGAAAGGCCAACTCTAGACCTCAACAATACGCGAATCGATGGCTCTCTCAGTTTAGGCTCGGAAGACGACAATCGCCGAACTAAGATCGACGGCTGGTCAGATCTTAGCTACATGAAGGTCACCGATAAAGTCGATATGCCGAAACTTATTTGTTCTGGCTACCTCTTGCTGGACGGCCTCCAAGTGGACGGTCCCCTTAATTGCCGGGGCTGCCAGGCAAGCCGATTACGTGCACAAACATTGCAAGCGACTGCCCTCGATCTATCGGACGCTACTCTCTTCGGGCCGAATCTACCGGCGGAGGATCGTCTTGATCTGAGTTCAGCAAGAATTACATCGTCGGTCAAGCTCGATAGACTAAAACTGGGGGGCGAAAAAGCTGCTGTAAACCTGGACCGGTTGCGTTGCGGAACATTGTCTCTATCCGGTTGGCCGCCCGAGTCGCGCTCCAAAAGTTTGCGAGATTCGCAGATTATCAGTCTGGCTGGGGCGCGCTTCGAAACAGTTCTGGCCAGCCGAGAGGGGTACGGAAGAAGGGTCAAATCAGACCTAGCCTCAGAAAATTCCAACTGGCAAGAGACGGTCGATTTCTTCCACGACCGCGTCATCTACCGCTCAGATGTCTATAAGGAACTAGAGCGAGTAATTGAGGAAGCGGGACGGACTAATTTGGCTGATCAGGTCTATGTCTACCATCGGCAAAAGGACGGCTCGCAGTTGACTGGGTTTACCGGTTGGCTTGATGGCATTCAGCGTTACTTCTTCTCATATGGTACGAATTACCGTAGGCTCTGGATCGCTTTTGTCATCGTCTACATTTTGGCCCTCATTTATAGTTTTATCGCTGGGCCAACGGTCAAAACGTCTGTCGCAGTTAAGGGCTCCGCCGATCCTAAGGCCGAACAACCAGAGTGCACCTTCACTGTTGCCGCTAAATTCTTCTACTCATTCTGGGCGGCACTCGACTTGATCTATCCGCTTTCTTCGCTCGGCAGCGATAAGTTCTATCAGGCAAGAGCCACCTCATCTTGGCGTTTCGTCTTCACGTTTTGCTTCGTGTTTGCCGGCCTAGTTCTCGCTTCGCTGGCGGTGGCAACGATCCCGGCTGCACTCCAGCGGCGCTGAGGAGTTATCTTCGAGTCGATTAAGCGAATGCCTTCGAATAGGTCAGATTATGGCTCTTCGGGCGCTCGAGGTTCGAAACATCAGTCGTTCTCTGTTATCAGTGTGCTAATGTTGTTTAGGATTGTGCACAAAGTCCCTCCAACCAGCTAAATCATCTTGTATCGCACCATTCCGTAAAGTGAGGTTCACGGTCGCATCCTTATCGGGTGCTGGGGGTTCCCGCTGTGAGGCTCTAACCCATCAAAACCGCGCTACCGTGCCGGGCTACTGCCACTTAACGCAAAGACTCGATCAAATCTACATCCGCCCTGAATTATCCAGAGATTGTCTCATTTGGGCTGCCATCGTCTGCAAGATGTTTCTCCGGTCTGTTTCGCCGCGCCTTTCACTGATGGTGGCCATGGTATCAAGCATGTCAGCGTTGTCGTACGATTCCATGAGCTGTAATCCGAGTTCGCGCAAGCTGTACAAGTACCACTCGACAACCGAATACTCTTCTTGCTTTGTCAATTGTCTCATCCGCTCCTCAATTACTTCAGGATTCCGGCGAAGCACAATATTTGTCGCGATCTCGGTCGCGTTAAACCGGCACGGGTTTCTTTTTGTCGTACCAGGCCTTCGAACCCAGCACTTAGTCGGTGGAATTTCTGTGGTCGGTGGCACCACGGCTGCTAAGCTCCCCTTGGCGTGAGCGATCAGTACTCGCTTTACTTGAGTTTGGAAATCTCTTCCAGTCGTGAAGAGTTGTGGCAGGACGTAGGGCTTGACCAAATCGCGAAAGCCCATAACGGTCTTTAAGTGAGGTCCTGGGTCAGCTTCGGAGTGCACGTCGGCCTTTTTGTAGAAGAACAAAATCCTCGGACAGCAACTATTCCGACAGCGCTTAAATGCGTAATGAAACTCTTCTTCGGTGTATGAGCTATAGGGGGCGGCGTCTGGAGCGTACTGCCCCCATCTTCGGAACAGGGCTAGGATAAAGACTTGGCACCGGTCAATTTCTTTATTAATTTGTCGTTGCGCCCGGTCGGTCAAGCTGACCTCTGCATCCCGGAGTCCAAGGGGTACAAAGGTGACATTGGCACCTTCGCCAAAGCCTTCATTGAGTTCCCGGATGGCCTGGGGGAACGCATCTTGAATCATATTGAGGTCGCCTGGTGAGGCAAGAAATATTTCAATTCGTCTCGGTTCTGCGGTAATAACAAACAGGTTACCGAACAACTAGCTAGCTAGTGAAAGCCGACTAGTCTAACGGTTAGCCGGGGCTGTGCGAGCACAAGTGAAAAATCAATAGTAGGTGGGCTTTTTCGAACTGTAACAGCCTTTCATCGCTGTGCAGCCACAAAGCGACGAACGACCGAAGCCGGACGAAATTCAAAGATTTCGTCTGCAGAAAATAATTCGAACCGTTCTACCGTTCCTCGAATTGCTATGACGCATGAGCGGCGAATCTGAAATGTATGGAGCATGACCCGGCTCGGCAACATGCTCCTCTTGCCCGGCCAATTAGTGCCTTGCAGCACATGAAGGCGTCGAGTGATCGATTGTTTGCCGGACCGCAGCCTTTTTATTACCTGCTGAGCGGTTTCTTGGCCAAAGACTCCAACAGATATCTCATCGACATTCCCCGTCGCCTCGCCAGGCCAATCGTGAGCCTGCTCTGTTGTCCAAACTTGACAAGCCGTAATTCCAGTCGCTTTTCCATGGCCGCCGATCATGTGCGGCAATAAATTTCCGGCCTCCGCGTCACGAACATCTCGAAAAACATATTTCAGGCCGTTATCGTCTCCTCTTCTAACTAGATCGGTGATCTTCTCCTTAATCCGCATCTCGGCAGCAGCCGACTGTTGATCTCCAACGGCTCTTAAGTGCGGACCCTCGATCCCTTCGCCGCCTAGAAGGTCGTTCAATTCATCAGGAGTCAGCATTACTGGAGATCTACCTACCCACCAAAACATTATGGTACAAGCTCCGTTACTTGTTGAATGGATCGGCAAGCGTACTTGAATTCCCAATTACGATAAATGATCATGAGTAGTTGACGTGAGTTCTTGACGACCCGGAGAGACTAAACACAGCCCTGCCACTTGTCGCCAGCGATCGCGTTAGGCAATTTTGAACCAATAGATAGAAGGAAGGGGCTTATCTTTAGATCGACGTGGTGTCCCCGGCCCCCGTCGACGGTGAGACCGAGACCGGGCGCCTCCCCGCGCTTCACTTTCAGCGCGCGTGAAAGAACGAGAGTTCCTTTGGAGCGTGTCACGGTGACATAGAACAGCCGTTGCTGCTCTTCGTAATACTCGAGGTCGGTCCCCGGATATTCTTGGCGTCTGATTCCGGGGATAGCCTCCTTGCAGAGGCCGATCACATAGACATGGTCGGCTGTGACGCCCTTGGCGGACCACAGTGTGGCTATCGTAAGATCAGGTGTCTCGTTTGGAAGACAGTCAGTGTCACGTGATGCGATATGTGCCCGAAGTCGTCGAGCAAGATTTTGGAGTTTATCCTTAGGTTGACCGCCTACGTCTTCATTTAGGAGTTCGCTAGAGAGCTGGAGCATCACATTGAAATCATTTGTAGCCGCTTCTTCGATGTCCGAGTCATAGGGTTTATAAGTGTCAGGATCAAAAATGGCTCCAATCAAGGCTTCTGGATCATCCTTCATGACCTCAAACTTTGCTTGAATCTCCAGTGCCCGTTGCGCCCGGTCGCGAACAGCAGCCTTTCCGGCGCCGGACAAGGAGATGGCGCCACTAAGCCGGAATCGGGCCAGCTAGGCTTCACAGGGGCATCATTCGAAGGAATGATGTTCGGCGATAGCAACAGCATCGACGGCGGGTTCAACCTCGCCTATTTCGGACATGAGATGAGCCACCAATGGTGGGGCAACCTCGTCGGCATAAGCGGACGCGAGGGGTCTTATGTGTTTCATGAAGGACTTGCTCAATACGGGTCTTTGCAGGTTGTTCGTGAGCTTGCCGGAAGCGCCCTTGCCAAGACGTATCGACTGACCGGCTATCCGGGATACAGCGACTGGATGTGCATGGCGGGAGCCTTGGCATATTCGGTCACGGGTTATGACCGGCCGCTTTCGTCTGGTTCCGAGGCCTATTCCGAGTTAGACCATACCTTCGCGAATTGCAAAGGGTTCTTGGCCTGGGAGACCGTGGCGAGAACGATGGGGCGACAAGCATTCAGCTCCGCCCTGAAGGAGATCGGGCGGTCACACCGTTTCTTGGACATCACTTGGGACGACACGTGGAAGACGCTCCAGTCCAAATCTACTGTGGATTTAGCCCCGCTCCGCAAGCAATGGTTCGAGAAGACCGGCATCCCAACGGTTTGGACAGGCTGGGAACAAACTGCATCCCTAGTCAAGGTGTCGTTGCACCAAAACAAACTCGGGTTTCGACTCAAGATGCCTCTCGTAGTCAGGTTCAAAGACGGGACTTCGATCTCGAAAGACGTCGCCTTCAGCGAGCTCACGGCGGCGATCCAATTGAGCGTGAGCAAGGCGGTCTTGTCCGTGGACCTCGATCCGGATCATGAGACCCTGCATTCAACGCCCGAACTCGATGCACAGATGATCGATCTGAAGGAGTTTGCAAGAGTCGATTTCATTTTCGGCCTCATGAGCGAGCATCCTGATTCCGAAGCGACCCTGAAAAGCGGTTTAGCCCACTTGCCTCGGCCAGATAAATTCGGCACGGAGTTTCTGCTGAGGTTCACGCTGGGAGGGATCTATCGCGGAGCCGGAAAGAACGTGGAGGCAAAAGCAGAACTTGAGCGCGCCCTGTCATGCCCGGTACGCAAAGCGGAATTCGTTCCCATCGCGTATCTTCGCTTGGCCAGAGCGTACGAGGCGCTTGGAGACCTGCCCGCCGTCGAGCGCTGCCTCAATGCGATGGCTTCGGCTGAGGCAACGCTGAAGTTTCCAAGCGGTGCACTCGCGCGAGCAAAGCAACTCTTCCCGGATCACCCGTTCGTCTCGTCAAAGCTCTAAAGGTAAGGGTAGGGCCTCCGACGGATTAGCGAGGGCAACGGTGCATAATCCGAGCCCCTTTGGGGAAAGCAAACAGAGGTCGAGGTTCTGCAAGGCCCATAGATGCGATTTGTCCCGGCTCCCTGGCTTCCGGGACCTGCCAGTTCTAACAAACAGCGAAACTGCCGGTCCAATCCGGAGCGGAACGGTGGGCACCGAGACGAGAAGCGCCCGCCGACAGGGGCCGGAGCGAAACGGAACAGGCATCGGGCAGGTGACGAGGCGCGGGTAAAACGTGCTCCTTATTCACCCCTTGCGGAGAGCGCCTCTTCTAGTCGGCGCGTCCGGGAGGTCCTACCAAAAACGTGCTCAAGGTGAACAGCTTGTGCGCGCCCGCCCCGAAAGACTGATTCTGGCGACCGCGATCGAGAGTGCTCCGCCTTCCATCGGGTATCGGATCAGGTATATAATCAGGCTGCGCTCGCTCGCGCTCGCTTCAATCCCCATCATGTCCAAAGCTCTGGTTTTTCTCGCGCTTGCCTTCTCGTGCTTGGCTCCTCAATTGGCAACGGCTCAAGTCCATGCTCCTTTTCGTTGGAATGCGCAGAACCCCAAAACACCTATTACCTCGCCGGGCTTGCAGTTTTCTTCATGTCACAGTGCCCGCCGCATTCCATTTGAATTCGTCGGCAATCACATCTACCTTCGGGCTCGGGTTAATGGCTCTGAACCTCTTTGGTTCTTATTGGACACGGGCGCGACCGCGTCATACTTCGATGCGCAAAAAGCGAAGGCTCTGGGGCTTGCTGGGCAAAATAATTCCGTCAAGGGTGTATCCATGAGTCTTCGCGGCGTGAGGCTGCTCGATCAAGACTTTTCGATCCGGTCGTTCGGGTTCTCGGCTTACGACGGTCACGAAATGCACGGCATGCTTGGTTACGATTTCATCAACCGCTTTGTCATCGAAATTGACTATGAAAATAGGACCGTCAATCTGTACGATCCTAAGGACTATAAGTATTCCGGCCCTGGGGAAATAATCCCGCTCGTCATGCTGGAGGACGATTCCGGCGGGAGAATCCCCCTGGTCCAAATCAAGATCATGCAGCTTGACCGCGCTCCAATCGAGGGGAAATTTATTGCTGACCTCGCCGTGCGTGCAGCCATTACGTTCAATTCGCCTTTTGTGAATTCTAACAATCTGTTGGAGGCGCCTCAAAAGACGATCCAAGCAAATCTTGGCGCAGGCGCGATGGTGCGCGAATCAAAGCAGCCCATTGGGCGCCTGCCAACCCTGCAGCTGGGGCACTTCAAGATCCAGAATCCTGTCGCTATCTTCTTCCAGGACAAGGAGGGGGTTATGGTCAGCCCGGAGTTCGATGGAGTCATCGGCAGCGAAATCTTGCGTCGTTTTCGGGTCATCTTTGACTACTCGCGTCAGCATGTGATTCTGGAGCCGAACCGATACTTTTCGGAAGGTTTCGAACATGATATGAGCGGAATGCTCCTGGTTGTCGAAGGAACCGGTTTCAGGATAAATCAAGTCATGGGGAATTCACCGGCATCTGCGGCCGGTGTGCACAAGGGAGATATCCTCATAACTGTTAATGGCAAGCGATCACCAACTCTCACGCTTGAACAACTGCGGCGGATGTTCCTGCGGGACGGTCGGAGCTATTGGTTAGGCGTCAAGCGCGGTGACCGGATAATACAGACTAAGATCAGCCTAAGAAGACTGATATAGGTCTGGTGCTGTTTTCCGGACAATGAATTGTGAGCTGCTCCCGGACTCCCTCGACCGCGGACAGCACCTTGTCGAATCCCCGGAAGCCGCTGTTAGCAGAGCGACTCGGCTTCGCGCGGACATTCTCTCTCCTGGCTCTCGCGAAGCTCTGCGCTTGGAAACAGCGCCGGGCTCTTGGAAGGCTCATGCCCTGCGGGCAAGAAACCTCACCTGATTGGGATAGAAGCGCTTTGCCAGCTGCCGGCAAATCGTGGTGTACTCGTCGGAGCTGAGCATGGTGCGAGTCGCTGCCTGGCCAAGAAGCATCGCAAGGTCGTAATAGTTCCGAACGTCTCGACCGAGATCCGTTGATTGCCTTACACTCTGGAAAGCAGGGTGTACAGCTTTTCAAGGAACGTGCGCCTGAAGTATGGCAAAGTTGGCTGGGCGCAAGCGGCATCACTGGTACCCTGCACTGAAAGCAATGTTCGGACACGATGAACTCGATATAGTGTGCGAGGGAGCGCGGTTGCTTCTTCGCGAGTATGCGGCGAACGAGGTGAAAGCGCCGCATATTCACACCGGACTGACATTCTTCGTTCCGCTCAGAGGTGGCATGTACGAGGCATGCGGCCGCAAGAACCATGAGGTTTCTGCCTTCAGATTGGTGATGCAGTCGAAGGAGGTGGAGCATCGATCGACCGTATTCCCAATTGGCATGCGCGCTCTGTTTGTTGATGTACCGGACGCCTGGCTGCAGGATAGGCAGATCGAGCCACTATCGTGCGGTAGATACGACCTCGTCAACGACACGCGCGTGCTTGCCGCGATCCGGATTGCTTTGGAACTGGCTTCGGGCGTTGCGGAGGCAGCCAATGTCGAGGAGAGTCTGCTGTCGCTGTGTGCGCCAGAGTATCTGCAGAACGATTTATATGCGCGTGGAGAACCCAAATGGTTGAAGACTGCCGAGGAGTTCATCGACGCCGAGCATGGGCAACAAATTTCTCTTCGGAAGATTTCCGCAGAGATCGGCGTCCATCCCGTTCACCTGGCGCGCATATTTCGCAAGAAGCATGGCCGTTCCATCGGCGGGTACATCACAGGCGTCCGAGTGGCGTCCGCGCTCCGCAAGTCCGCGGACATGCCATTTGGTCAAGCAGCTGTAGCCAGTGGCTTTGCGGACCAATCTCACTTCGGCCGAGGCGTGCGAAAGGAACTCAATCGGGCGCCGCAAGACGTCGCGGAAGTTCTATGGAAGCGAAAAACGTTTCAACCATTATAGTTAAGGTGGGAGGTCTTGGGGCTAAATGGAAGCCATGCTGCTGTTCCGTCACATCTTTACCGTGCTGTCTTGCTTGACGGTGGCCCTTGTGCACTCTCAAGCCGGGACCCAGAACACTGTAACACTGCGTCCCGGAAGCATCCTGCGCGTCCCACTCGCGCCTGGACAAAGCGCCAGGCTCGAAATCTCGCTCAAGGCCGGCGAATCCGCATTGATCAAAGTCTTGCAAATGGGAATCGACGTCGTGATCGACGTTTACGATCCAACAGGAAAGCTGGTTGAGAGTGTTGACGGCCCCACCGGTCGCACCGGTATTGAGGTGGTTGAACTTTGGTCAACAACAATCGGTGCGTATGTGCTCGTTGTGCGGCCATTCGACGCGAGCGAGCCACTAGGGAAGTTTGAACTGACCGTTGAAGCAGTCAGAAACGTTGCCGAAACCGAAGCTGTTCTTAGCGCTCGCCTGCACCGCCGCCTTGCCGCAGCCGAGTGGCTTCGGCATCGGACCTTTCCCCTGACAAACCTGACCTCCACGAAGCGGCCGCGACTTTGGCAAGAGTTAGCCACGACGGCTCGCATCATCGGTCTGGGAGAGGCAACGCACGGTAGCGTCGAATTCAACGACGTAAGATTCGCATTTACCAAGGCCCTGGTGGAGCAGAGCGGCTACCGCCTGATTGCCGTGGAGTTCAGCGCGAGCCGAACCATGCAGCTTGAGCCGTACCTTAGGGGTGACCAGAAGGCGAAAGCACCGCCTGATGCCTATACGGGTTGGATCGGATCGGCAGCCTATCCCAAGCTCATCGCCTGGGTGCGAGGCTGGAATGTCTCGCACCCTCGCGACAAGGTCCGATTCTTGGGCGTGGACGAAGGTGATAACGCGCCGTCACGAGCTCTGGTCGACGGATTTCTTACGCGCGCTTACGGTGACGAATTTCGTCAGCAATGGCTCTTGGCTAAACGTGAACTCGAGGACGCCGACTTGCAGAACACAATTTTTGGCGATTCCGGTGTGGATGCCCGGGCGCGAGCCACCCTCCTTCAAATCCATTGGAGGCTGATTGCGGACGCCCCATTGCAATCTCACCGCTTCGGAATGCAAGCTGTCCAAAACGTACAGAAGGCGTTGCGGATACTCCTTGAGTTCGCCGACTACAACTCGGATCACCCGTCGTTCAATCGCTCCCGGGACTGGTATATGGCTTCGAATCTGCTTGCCGCTTTGGAGGAATTGGGTTCCAAAGCAAGAGGAGTATTCTGGGCGCACAACGCCCATATTGCGACTACCCCTTCAAGCAGTACGGCCGGTCGGACGCTGCGTGATGTGCTTGGCAGCGAATATCGGGCGGTAGCGCAAACGACTGGTGGCGGGTCGTACGTAGCTCAGAGACCGAACGATATTGCGGATCGGCTGGAAGTCTCTTCTTTCCTTCCAGCGAGATTCGAAAAGGTTGAGGACGTCTTGCGCGCGGTGCAACCAGGTCCATTCATGACGCTATGGCCTGACGACAAGGATCGGGCCTCCGCGCCTGAGTTCCTGCAAGGCCCCTTGCCCATGCACTGGATCGGAGGTCTATACCAGCCCGGTGACCCGCCGTCAACTCAAAATCGGCTCTTTCGAACCCTGAGCAGCTTCGACGGAATCGTGTTCCTCCCCTCCGTTTCAGCGATTCCGCTGCCTCAATCACGGCCGCTGATACCCTCGCGTATCCACAGATACGGGAACGGCTAAGCTCTTATGATCTCCACGGAAGCTTACTAGACCGGGGGAGCCAACGCCGTGACTCCCCCTCGGGCCGTGTTCGACAGTCGGGCGGCGATCCCGAGGCCATATCCTCCTTGCCGACACAGCACGGTTATTATTGCGTGCGTCGACAGCGACCGTCGTGCATGTTAGGCGCGGTCTCGATCTCATCGTCCTAGAACCTGCTTGGCTCGAGGATTGTGGAACAGACGCTGCCACATGGGACGGCAGAGCGGTTATCTTCACGGGGGTCTCCCCAACTAAACTGTTTTTGCCCAAAGGCGATAATCCGTAATCTGCGATGACCCTCGCGCTGTCAAGGACTCGGAAGGCGCTCTGTACTATCCTTGACAGCATTAGCGATGGCAACGTGTACGTTTTTTCGAAAAATATCAGCCTTTTTTATAAAAAAAGGACTACCCTAACAGATAATAAGTTAGTCAATTTTCTGTAAATTTTGAGGTTATTTTTTTAAAAACTTACAGCTTAGGCAGGGTACTTGACTTGGGCTACTGAGTTTGATACGCTAGCTGTACTAAAACGCCCTGTGAGGCCTCTGGCATTTGCAGGGCTTTTTGTATACGGTTGGCTGGATGCCATTCTAAAGCCGAGTTCTCATTCTTATCGATGGCAGTAATTTCTATTTCAAACTCAAAGATTTGAAATTAAATCACCTCCTTAAATTCAACTTTCGCTCGTTCGTCTCGCAGCTGGCGGGCCAGGATCGACTAATCAGCGCTTGCTACTATGTTGGTCGGATTCGTCAGGATGGGTCGAAGAAGACGGAGCAGCTCTTTGCCGCCCAGCAAAAACTGATCGCCGCGCTCAAGAAAAACGGTCTGCGCTACAGCTTTGGCTATCTGCTAAAAAACCACGGTGTCTACCACGAGAAAGGCGTCGACGTTCAAATCGCGACCGATCTTCTGGTGGCTGCCTATGAGAACACTTGCGACAAGATCACTCAGGTCTCCTCAGACACCGATCTTGCTCCCGCGATCAAGAAGGCCCGAGAAAAGAAGAAAAGGATCGAGTACATTGGCTTTTCTCATCAGCCAAGCGTCGCCATGGTCAGCTTTTGTTCGTCAACGCGGCTTCTGACAAAGACTGAGATGGAACGCTTCGTTACCGGATGATCGGCTCACGTAGACTCAGTTTCTTGACAAGATCATCATTGACATCGATCTTGAGGAGCATGAGGACCAAACTCATGGTAGAGACGGAGGCACAG
>JBBQMJ010000004.1:0-24075 GCA_038328815.1 Fimbriimonadales bacterium
CCACTGCTCTTAAGGGCGGTGGAGACGATGCGCTTGCTAAGCACAAGAAGCGAGGCAAGCTCCTTCCCCGCGAACGAATAGATGCTCTGATTGACGCAGGAGCGCCATTTTTGGAGTTCAGCACCCTTGCTGCTAATGGCATGTACGACGGCGATGCGCCATGCGCCGGAATTGTCACGGGGATTGGATTGGTCCAAGGCCGCGAATGCCTGATCATCGCAAACGATGCGACCGTGAAGGGTGGCACTTACTTCCCGATGACGGTCAAGAAGCACTTGCGTGCGCAGGAAATTGCCCTTGAGAACCACCTTCCGTGCATATACATGGTGGATTCTGGCGGGGCATTTTTGCCCCTGCAAAGCGAGGTCTTTCCTGATAAAGAGCACTTTGGACGCATCTTTTATAACCAAGCAAACCTAAGTGCCAACAGAATCCCCCAGATTGCGGCTGTGATGGGGTCATGTACCGCCGGTGGCGCTTATGTGCCGGCGATGAGTGATGAGACGATCATCGTGAGAAACCAGGGCACGATTTTCCTTGGCGGACCACCGCTTGTGAAAGCCGCTACCGGAGAAGAAGTTTCGGCGGAAGACCTTGGAGGCGCCGATGTCCATACGCGACTTAGCGGCGTTGCCGATCATCTTGCTGAAGATGACGGGCATGCTATTGAGATATTAAGGAACATCGTCGAGGATTTGGGTCCTCGAAGCAAACAAGCGGCTGACGTCATTGAGGCTGTCGAGCCTGTTTACGATCCTCGAGAACTTTACAGTCTGGTCCCAAGTGGGGCCAAGCAACCGATGGCCATGCGTGAAGTGTTAGCGCGCATTGTAGACGGCTCGCGATTTCAAGAATTCAAGGCAAATTTTGGCACAACGCTTATCTGCGGTTTCGCCCGCTTCCACGGGAATCTAGCTGGCGTCATTGCCAACGATGGCATTCTATTTTCGGAATCGGCCCAAAAGGGCGCCCATTTTATCGAGCTTTGCTGCCAACGGCAGATTCCGCTCGTGTTCGTGCAGAACATCACTGGATTCATGGTCGGGCGTAAATATGAGAACGAGGGGATTGCAAAGCACGGCGCCAAACTCGTTACCGCGGTGAGCACGGCGACTGTTCCCAAATTCACTGTTGTCGTGGGCGGGTCTTACGGGGCTGGCAATTACGGCATGTGCGGTCGGGCGTATGGCCCTCGTCAGCTCTGGATGTGGCCAAATGCGCGCATTAGTGTCATGGGCGGAGATCAGGCAGCTAACGTACTGCTTACGGTTAAGATGGATCAGATTGGTCTGAAGGGTGAGACGATGACGAGGGCCGAACAGGAAGCATTCAAGGCGCCGATTCTGAAGAAGTATCAAGACGAGTCGTCGGCTTACTACTCGACCGCTCGGCTTTGGGACGACGGGATTATCGATCCCGTGGACACGAGGCGCGTCGTGGCATTAGGGATTGAAGCTTCGCGGAATGCTCCGGCCGTGGAGCCACGGTTCAGTTTGTTCAGGATGTAGGGGTTTCGATCAAGGGTCAAGGGGTCAAGAGGTAAAATTGTTTCTTGCCGACAGCTTCTGCCGCATCGCCTGAACCTAAAGAAGCTGAGAGAGCATCAACCCTGACTGGTCGCACGATTCTCAAGTTTTACTTTCCGCTGGCAATCTCTTGGATCTTTATGGCGGTTGAGATGCCCGTGTGCATTGCGGCGATTTCGCGGCGCCCAAACGCGGAGATCAACACGGCCGCTTTGCTCATCCTCATGAACATCGCGCTGTGGGTAGAGAGTCCGATCATTGACCTGCTATCTACTTCAACGACTCTGGCGAAGAATCGAACTCATTTTCTAGAGCTTAGGAGGTTCGTCACCTACCTCATCGTTTTTGTTACCGCGTGCCATGCGCTTGTAGCCTTTACGCCTCTGTATTGGATTCTCACTGAGGGCGTCATTGGAGTTACCCATGAAGTTGCAGCAAACGCCCACGTGGCACTGCAACTTATGCTTCCTTGGGCGGGATGTATCGCTTGGCGTCGATATCTCCAGGGCATTCTCATCCGGCATGGTCAGACGAGGTTTGTCGCCTTGGGGACAGGTATTCGAGTTGCCGCGATGAGTTCAGCAGTCTTTGGTTTATACACTTTCACTTCCCTGCCCGGGGTCGAACTTTCCGGCATTGCCCTTATTTGCGGCGTCGGATCAGAGGCCCTCTTCATCCAAGGCGCGACGCGGGCAACAATTCGCCGAGAGTTTGCCGAGCGGCACAGTTCTGACGTGGTGGTACCGCTGGGCAATAAGAAGCTTGTTTTGTTCCATTTACCGTTAACTTTAACAACCTTGGTGACTCTATGCGGGACACCGATTGTGAGCGCTGCGATCGCCCGTATGCCGAGTCCAATTCTTATGCTTGCGGCGTACCAAGTGGGATCGAGCGTGTTGTGGCTATTTAGAAGCTTCACCTACGCGCTACCGGAGGTTGTTATTACGCTTTATAGAGAGCCTCGACATGCCCGCACCCTCAAGCGCTTTTGTATGTTGACCGGCGGGATCTCGAGCGGGCTCCTTGGCTTGCTTGCATGGACGGGTATTGACCAGGCCTATTTCGGCAAGGTGCTTGGCGCTGATGCAGACGTGTCACGAGTAGCGCATTTGGCCTTTCTAGCCGGGATTTTATTCCCGTTTATTGGGGCATGCCAAAGTTATATTAGAGGAATGCTGACGGCCCACCATTTCACTGGTTCGCGTGTCATTGCCATCGTGCTGGCGATGGTGGTTTTAGGCAGCGTTCTGGAAGGCGGAGTTCTTACCCAGGCGAACGGCGTTCTCAATGCTGGTTTGGCAATTAGCTTGGCGCTCTTGGCCGAACTTGGAGTGCTTGCATATTCCTGGAATAACGGCAAGGCAAAATTGTCCGCGCTTTCAGGCTAAGAACACTAGCATTGCTTTAGGCGCCGTGTTACAATGCCGGACATGAAGCGCATCTCCTTATTATTCGCCGCTATATTTGGGATCGCCTTAACCCAGGGCTGCAAGCTTCCGCCCGTTCCCGAAGACCAGAAGATAGGCGCCAAGAGTTCCGATTCATCGAAACCGACAGTTGACCCGGATTCCGACGGCAGTCACAATGCCGTTACGGAAGGTGAGGATGACGGCAGCAAAGCACGTCGTATGAAGGCACGAGAGTCGCTGGGCATGAAGTAGACAGGATTTGCAAATGAAGATCGGGCGCTGGATTAAGCATCCAGAGCCCGATTCGGTGTTTGGGAAGCGGCCTTGTCTTAGGGCTGTCTAATCACCCCACAAGACTCTACCAAGGCGAAGAACTAAGGTGCGAATTCCGTTATATGGTCTTTGCATCTTATCTCTCTCCTTGGATCGCCGCGGAACCTGCTGACAGATCAACTCCGCTGGAGGTGATGTAGGCGCCTGTCTGGTCTCCCCAGAAGCCGTTGCCCCAGATGGCGTGGCTTGCGTCGAGGACATTGGACGAATTGCCCCAGATTGCTTGGTTGCCCCAGATGGCTCGGAGGTCCAAGAGCGTGTCAGTGCCCCAGATGGCGTGATTACCCCAGAGGGCGTTGCTTGGGTCCACGTACACGTTTCCGTTCGCATCGGTACCGAGCTGAGGGCTAAGAGCGGATTGCTTAGCGACCAGGGTCGACTGAAGGGCGTTAGGAATGTTTAGGTATCCAGCGCCATAGGCACAGGGATCGGACTTCCCGGCGGCATTGAGCCACTTGTCAGCGCCTACCATGAGCCTTACTTTGATAGTATCCGGTGTTAGAGTCTTGTCCTTTTCCAGCATGAGAGCTACGGCGCCTGCCACAACCGGTGCTGACATCGAGGTGCCAGACATCTGGAAGTATCGATCTGAATTGCCTCCAAGGCTGACCAGACAATACTTCGACCAAGCCACCTGATTGGTTGCAGCGAAGGACCTCTCAAGGTAAGCGCCCTTTGCTTCAACGGAAACAATCTGGTTTCCTGCGGCTACGAGGTCCGGCTTGAGGACAAAATCCAAACGAGACGGGCCACGGCTTGAATAGGTGGTGACCCGATCGTGAGATCGAACGCCGTCAACGGTCTTCATAGCACCGACGGTGATGACGTATGGGTCATTGCCGGGGCTGTTGATGGAGCCGTAATTGGTTCCATAACCTTCGTTGTCATTGTTGGGGTCCGCGACGTCGTTGAGACGGCCGCTATTTCCTGCGGCGCAAACAACGACTATTCCCGACTTCCAGGCTGATTCGACTGCCTGGCAGAGAGGATCGGTTTGATAGCTTTCACCCACTGGGTGGCCCAGAGACAAGTTGATGACGCGGATATTGTTAGCCTGGGCGTTTTGGACGCACCACTGAATGCCAGCAACAACTTGGCTCACAGTGCCTTGGCCCTGAGAATCGAGGACTTTGACGCTGAACACGTTTGCTTTTCGGGCGATCCCCATGAAGCTTTGTGTGTAGAGGAAGCCTGATGAGCTTGAGGCGTTGCCAGCGGCGATTCCTGCAACGAATGTTCCGTGCCCACAGTCATCCGAACCGTTTGAATTTGGAACGAAGCTGATTTGGGTCTTCAGCCGGTTTGATAGGAGGCCGTTGCTGAAGTCAGACATCTGGTTTACGCCAGAGTCAACGACGGCAATGCCGACACTTGAGCCGGTTAGCTTGTAGTTCCTGTATGCGACGTCAGCTCCACTTGAGCTTACGGTGTATGCGTCATTCTTCCTGACCTTGATGTCACCTGATACGTGGGTAACGAAAGGGAGGCCAAGAAGTGAGTTGAGCCGGTCGCGACGAATTTTGAGCGCAACCGAATTGATGACAGGGAGCTTTCGATAGATATCGGCGCCGAGGTTGCCCAACTCCTCGAGTTGACTTGCCGTCGGCTTCCCTGCGAGCTTGACGATAACGTTGACGAATCCGCTTCCTTTATGGGATAGCTGCTTTGCCACGTAAGCGTCGCCTTTGGCGCGGTGATCCTTGCCATAAGCGCTGCTCGATGCGATTAATATGCTTAGGACAACGGCCGATATGGCCGCGCGCATCAGTCCCATGCACTTGTTACGATTTACTTTAGACAATCCTGCCTCCGCTATTCGCAACTTGGTAACCCGGCGGCCGTACGCTTCCTTGCAGTTAGGCCCGTAGCTTTGCGTCCCGCGCTTTCACGCGGTTTGCCGTTTCGATTGCGAAGGTAGATCTTTTCTTGAACTTCGATGCGGGATTCATTGAGTGCCTAGCGCTGGACGCCAGAGTCCAATGACCCACGTGTGTTGAATTCCATCGGTAATGACAGCGGGAACACGAATAAATGCCGGAGTTTCAGGCTAAGCTGCGCTTCGCTTGGGCTGCTTCTTGGTTTGGGCCAGCGAAAGAAGCTTTCGCTCAGCCTTCAGTTCGTACATGTTGGTGTCTGCTGCCGATATCAAACTTGCGCAATCGCAGCCGTCCTGGGGGAACGTAGAGGTCCCTATGCTTACCCCTATGCTTAGTTGACCGTGCTTGTAATGTGCCAGGCCAGGATCGTAAGATTCCACCGCCTGTATGATTTCGTGCGCAATTCCACATGCCGCGTCGTGCCCAGCGTCTTCGAGCACGATCACGAATTCATCGCCTCCATATCGAATTGCGGTTCCCTTGCCTTCTGCCACGGATGTGAATATCTCGGCTAGTTCGCGCAAGATCGCATCGCCTTTATCATGGCCAAAACTGTCATTGATCGGCTTGAAACTGTCGAGATCAAGGCATAAGAGCGAGAAGGGCTTTTCGCCGTTGGACCGTTGTTGACACAGCGCTTCTACCTGCTCAGTGAGATATCGCACATTGAATAGTCCGGTGAGGGGATCCCGCGAATCGTCTCCACGAGAGCGCTCGAACAAGGAGCCGTTGTACAATGCCGGCGCCGCCCTTTCAGCAATCATTTCGAGTAGCTGCTGCGCGTAGTCGTTGAAGGCTGCCTCTTCGGAGTGATAAAGGTTGATCGTGCCAAGTTCTCGTCCTTGATAGACAATCGGTACGATCATTGAAGACTGCAGATCGGTCCACTGGGCCGCTGGGCTCGCAATGAGCATGAGGTCCTCGGAGTCGAAATCGCCGGTGTGTATTCGGTTTTCAGACAGGCAACGGACGGAAAGACTCCTCTCGCCCATTGTGTGAGCTCCCTCGAAGAAATCTTGATTGAGGCCAGCGGACGATCCAGCATTCAGCGTGCCCGTTTTGGGATCTTTAAGCAGGAATACGCATGCAGCGCCGGGGAATATTGATTCCATCTTGCGGGACAAGATGACGATAGTGTCAGCTATGCCAAGGCTTGACGAAAGTATCTGCGCGACTTCATAGAGTGCCCAGAGCTCCGCTGATGACCGCGAAATATCTCGGGCGGCTTGTGTAGAGGTGCATTCTTCTCCTTTGGCAATAGGATTGTGCAAAGCCAAGGGCCCCTCGCCATCGCGAGCCATCTCTTCGACCACCTGATCGATAATTCTATTGAATGCGTCGACAACTTCGGGATCAAAGTGCGTCCCGGCGTCCTTTGTGATAACTGATACCGCCTTTTCGTGCGTCCAAGCTCGGCGATAGGAGCGAGTCGAGGTCACGGCATCATACACGTCAGCGACGGCCATGATACGCGCCGACATTGGAATATCTTCGCCCTTGAGGCCATCAGGGTAACCCGTCCCATCAAATTTCTCGTGGTGATGTCTCACGATCGGAAGGACTGGCCATGGAAATTCAACAGGGCCAAGGATTGCAGCGCCTATTTCCGGGTGCTTCTTGATTTTATCAAACTCGTCTGGAGTGAGCTTGCCTGGTTTCAGCAAGACGTACTCAGGAACACCCAACTTTCCAATATCGTGGAGCAAGGCGCCGGTGCTGATTGCCTGCAGATCGGCTCCCTTGAAGCCCATCTCCGTCGCAATTGCCACTGCGTAACGCTCCACGCGGAGAATATGCTGATGCGTGTACTGGTCTTTTGCATCAATGGCAAGAGCGAGGCTTTTTATGGTTGCCAAGTAAAGGTCGGCGAGCTGCGCCTGGTTGAGCTCAAGCGCTTCGATGTGCTGCTGCTTTTCTTGCTCGCGGCCAATGTAGGTGACATAGGACTGGTACACAAGGTAGGCGACTGGAAGTATGAAGAGGAGAACGCCCGTCGAGCTTGTCCGGAAAAGCAACATGGCAAGCGCGCTAATGCTCCCTGTTGCGAAGTAGCTTGGCGCAGTCCAAAGGAAGTTCTGTTGCCAGACAGCTAATGTCTTTTGCGCGCTGCAGAGCGCGATAATAATCGCAACGCCGAATGTGTTGACAACATAGAAGGCCAACGAAGTACCTGCGACCGCAATGAACGTTTCTGCGGGCCGCATCTGCAGGGTCCATCCGTTGAGGCTAAGGAAAACAAAGCCGCCGATGACCGCTTCAATTGCTCCGAGTGCGACGTTAAAGGCAATTTGATGGAACGCTTGGCGTTTGGGATAGAGGCAGCTGGAGAGACAGCTTGCGCAGCCTGTGGCAACGGCTACGCTCGGACCGAACTTTAGAAGAGCCGCGAACGTGATCGCGAAGCCGAGGGACATTGAGCCAGCTTCTTCGTGCCGAATCAGCTTCTTTGAAAGAGAGACTTTGCGGCTGCCAGCGAGAATCCCGAGGCCGATAAACACGGCAAGTTCCCAACCTTTCGCCGGAGAAGGTGGGAAATAGAGAACTTGCGATAAAGCGATGGCCGCAACGCCCAGCGCCAGAATGGCAACAAGATAATATTGTGCAGCACGAGGCAGTTTATTCAACGACCATTCTCCCCTCTCCCTAGCATTTGTTCCATGTTGCGCGCAGAATTTGAGTTGGTTCGAACCCACTAGAATAACATTGCAACAACCTGCTTCGGCGAAGCTGAATCCATTACGCGTTTACGCCGTGTACGCCACGCTCATTTGGAACTTCATTAGGTTTCCTCGGTCCAACAAGCACCACCAGGAGAAGAAGCCATATGTCCACTCTTTATGCAGCATTTCCAGAACCAGGGTCAGCCGAGAAGGCTATTGGCGCCCTGCTTGACAATGGAGCAGTCCAATCCAGCATTTCCTTGATCGCTAGTCACCCTGGCCCTGACAATCTCGCTGAAACGGACGCGATAGAATCCGCTGCGAAGTCGGGAATTAGTACGACAACAGGCGCCGACGCCGCAGCAGGAGCGCTGAAGGGTACCGCCGTTGGAATCGGAGTTGGAATAGCTGCCCTTGTCGCCACTTTGTTCATTCCCGGGATCGGACTTATCGTCGGCGGGGGCGCGCTTGCCACTGCCCTTGCAGGCGTTGCCGGCACCACGTTAGCAGGAACTGCAGTTGGGACCGTGACCGGATTTCTCGTAGATCAGGGGCTTAACGAGGACCAGGCAACAGTGTATTCAACGGCCCTTGCTTCAGGCGGAGCGCTCGTCGCGATCTCCGTACCTACGGGCAAACTAACGGACGCCGAGGTGGAAGGGATTCTCAACAAGTACGGTGCCCTCAATGTAGCCACTTATAACTCTGCTACGGCGCAAGATAGCATCCCGATTTCGGAACCCACCCAAGCACTGGTGATGCATCGAGTCGATCCGGTCCTGGTTGTTACTGAATCCGCGGCCGTTCCCACTAGCCCAACGGTGACGCGTCAAGTGACGACGACGGAGAACAAGATTACTGGCGAAGTACGCGAGACGGAGACAATCTCACGGCAAGATCCTGCTGAAGTCAAGACGGTCTTCGATCCTCTAACGGGTACCCAACACGAGGAAGTGACGCAACATGCGCCGGTAATCGTGCAGAACGAGCGCATCACGATGTCTGGCGAGCATCCAGCCGAGTCCCTCTTCACCCCTGCAGCCACTGAAACGGTTGTCGATCCGATTACGGGACAACCGATGGTCCGTGTCACGAAAGACGTTGCGCTCGATGATATAACTGGTTTGCCGATCTTGGAAGAGTTGAATCGGAACAAGCCTTATGCAGGTTAGAGCCAGTGGTAAGGGCGACAGGGAGGTCGCCCTTCTCCCGGACTGGATCGCACTCAGTGTTGATTCCGGAACGCCGGCAAAAACGATCCGGCGCCTACTGGCAGTCGCAGCAATTTTTTGGAGGACTTCCATATGGGCTAATGCGTTCTTGCCAGAGCGCGGCGTGACCAAAACCGATCCATCCACTTCGCTTTTATTGCTACGGTCGGGATGACGATCTGGGGACAGGCGGCACTATGAGACAGCCTCAACACATCCGGCGCTTACTGGCAGCCTCCTGAGGGCTGCAATCTGCTAGGAACCGCGCAGGAATGTGGACTTGCCTGGTAGAACTGTAAGGCATGAGGTCTAGACTTCCACGGTTTCGGTACGCGTTCATTTTCACCTCGGTCTTGCTTGTATCTTCGGCTCTAGCCGATGTGACTTACAAGGTCACGGCGCATCCCGAAACGCAAAAGCTCAGCGTCGAGATGACGTTTCCTCGAAAGCAGTTCGACACCGACCTTCAGATGCCTAATTGGGGACCGGGCGGCTATATCCTCGCTAACTTTGGGAAGGGCGTCAATGATCTTCATATCACCGATGACACGGGGCGTGATTTGCCGATTACAAAGCCAAACGACTACACGTGGCGGGTTTCGGGCGCCTCGGCCGCTACGTTAACGGCGAAATACGATGTCAATGCGACTTACTCTGACCGATCGATGCATTACAGTGGCCCCTCAACTTACCTCTATTTGGTCAATCGCAAAACTGAGCCCTGCGTCCTAGACTTGGAAACACCGGAGAAATGGAGAATCGCCATTGGGCTTTTGCCCGACAAGAAGTCGCCGCATACTTTTCGTGCGAAGACCTATGATGTGCTCGCCGACAACCCGGTGACCATGGGAGATTTCCTTGAGGAGCACTATGTAGTCAATGGGAAAGACCACGAGCTTGCGCTTCGAGGGGAAGCCAAGTCGGATATCGACATGCAGCATTTGCTTAAGGCAACGGCCTTCGTCAGCACAATGGAAGGCGATTTCTTTGGTGATGTTCCCTACGACCGATATGTGTGGCACTTTAGCGTGAATGACCGTGCGGATGGCGCTGGCGGCTTGGAGCACCTTAGCAGCACACAGATAGGACTGTCCAGTGGCGTTGGCCCAAGAGCCGTGACCGTTTTGGCTCACGAGTTCTTCCATTTGTGGAACGTGAAGAGGATCCGATCCTCGGCGCTTGGACCCTTCGACTACACGCAGTTGCCGCAGACTGGCGCCCTGTGGTGGCTTGAAGGCGTCACGGACTATTATTCGCATTTCCTGCTTCACCGATATGGGTGGTGGAGCGACGGTGACTTGTACGACGACATCGTGCGCAACGTGGATGGCGTCCGGGCGAACGAGCACCGGATGGAGATCAGCCCATATCAGTCCAGCTACCGCGTTCGCGAGTCAAATAACGGAAAAGGCAACAGCAACGGCCTACTGGTGAGCTACTACAACACTGGTTGGGTTCTGGGGATGGTTCTCGATATCGAAATTCGCACGCAATCAGGCGGAAAGCATTCTTTGGATGACGTGGAGCATACGTTATGGAAGGAGTGCAAGAACGATCAGCCTGGCTTCCCAGAGGATGAAATTCGCACTCAGTGCATCAAGTTCGGCGGTCCCTCGCTTGGGGCGTTCTACGATAAGTATGTGATGCAGCCTGGTGAATTGCCGGTAGAGGATGAGCTTGCCAAGATTGGGTTGACTTGGTCGCAAATTCAACAGACGTCGCCAAGCTTTGGTTTTGCTTATCAAGGCTCGAAGGCGTCTGGCGGGGCTCGCGTCGGGACGGCCGATCCTACGTCGCCGGTAAAGTCGGGGGACCTCATCACTGAAATCGACGGGACTTCATTGGGAGGGCACACCGCTGCACAGATTCAGAAACTGCTTGACGCGGCAGTCAAGCGATCTGCCCCAGGTAAGAACGTTCATTTCAAGCTGACTCGAAAGGATGCTGGCACCGACACCGTCCTGGAGGTTGACGTGAACCCGAGCGTCGTTACGAAGACCGTTCATGTCGTGGAGCCGAGCGCCACGGCGACGGCTGAGCAGATTCGGCTGCGAGAAGGTTGGTATTGGGGTACGCACAAGCGCCCGGCCACCATTGAAGGGCCCTAGTTAATTGATTGCCCTGGACGATGCACTTGGTTCAGGGCAATTCTTGACGCTGGGATGACGGAAACCATCCGACGACTGCACCAATACATGGCGATCAGATCATCTCGACCAGAGGACGCGCAGGAAGTGAGCGGTTGCCAACTTCTAAAATCCTCTTGAATCGAATTAGATCGGCATCGATTTGACGCTGGGGATCGCTTCGGAACACCTTTGCGATCCAGACTCCCACCATGTCCGCAGGTGGATCATAGCGAAGCACCGTTCGCACCTTAGTTCGATCCTTCGCAAGGCGGTCAAAGTGAGTTGATCCAGCCATATCTACGCCTGAGCCTTCGACTGTTCGGAAGGCGATGATTTGATTCTCGACATCGTTGACGATTTCGGCATCCCATTCGATGACCATCCCCGCAGGCGCTCTCGCGACCCAGTGAGATCTAACGTCATCTAGCTCCTTGACCTCAATCAAGTGGTCCATGAACACTGGAAGATTCTCCAGATGCCGCCAGATCCTGTAAACCTCGCTGCATGGCCTATCGACGACAACAGAGGACTCGATTCGAATGTTCTGTCGCCCTACCCCCGATGGTTGGTCTGCCATGCGTAGCCCCAGAAGCTCATACAGGCGTCTATAACCTTGCGTCCCTCTATACATAAGCCCTGCTCCGGCCATGCTCAGGAGATGTCGCTTTACGCCTCTGTTCGTGCTTCCCGCAAGAAGCAGAAGCGAGCCAAGCACCATAGCTCCAACATGCTCGACATCCGCGGCGTTGACCTTCTTTCTTGTTGCGTGTAGATAAGGCATTGTTCTAGAGTTTGTGACTGGCCTGGGCGGGGCGTTGTTTCAAATTCGGGAACAGGCGTTACGCTAGTTCGTCATTATGGAGACATGTCAACTTTCTACGCCGCGTTCTCAAATCCAAAGAGTGCCCATGCCATGGTTCACCGGCTTCTTGATGGAGGTGCGTCGAACGACGACATCAGCATTATCGTGAGCGCCAAGAATGGTGGCACAAGTTGGACCGACCACCTGCAGCACGGTGGTCCGGACGCTATTGCCCTTGTCACCAACCCTGGCGCCAACGCAACTTCCACTGCTGATCCGAATGACGACATTTCAATGGTCGAGGAGTCGGACGAATCCCAGGAACTGGCTGAAGATCAGGCATACGAGCCTCGCTCCCAAGGTCAGATTGAAGCTATCGAGTTGGAAAAGGAGATCGGAACTGGATTTGCGCCTGACCCACCGACAACTTCGACGAGTGCCCGCTACGCAGAAGGGGACGCGCTCGAACAGATCACGATTCCAGGCTTTGCGATGATTCAAGGTGGCGGAGAGTTGGCCACAGCTGCTCTTGAACCGTCTGAAGGGGATCCTTTCGCGTCTGTCCGCATGAATCTTCGCGAAGAAGGAGTCGATTTAGAAACGGCCACAGATATTGAACGGGTTTTTTCTGCGGGCGGAGTCATTGTCTCGCTCGAGTTGAGCAGCGGTGGGGCGCAAGCTGTGCGACTCGATGAAATCGCCGAAGCAACTGGAGCAGATGTGTTCGGCACATTCGGAGCACCACGATATACCTCGCTTGATGGATCGCCGAACCCGGTTAACTAGGGCGCATCCCCATTTTGGTAGAGAGACCACCTTCCGAACTCCGTGTTCGGGATTTCAACATCAGAGGTAAGTCGAAACGGGACCCGTGTCCAAGTCAATTAGCTCTTCCAGCTGGATCCCTCACACGGAGTTCGGGATGACAGTTTCAACGAGTCTGTCGCATCCAACCAGATTGGCGGGAACCTTCTCGCGATAGTTGGAAACGCTAGAATTGATTCGTGGATAAACGGTTCGTCGCCTTGGGTGCTGCTTTTGCTTTTCTGGGTGTGTTAATTGGCGCCTTTGGCGCTCACGCTTTGCAGGCGACACTTGAGACGAATGGCACGCGAGCCACCTATGAAACGGGTGTGCAGTACCAGCTAATCCACGCGGTTGGCCTGCTGTTCTTGGGTTTGATGCAAATGCGGGAGCCCAGCCGGAAATTGGAATGGGCAGGCAAGCTCATGGCCGCAGGAATTCTGCTTTTCAGCTTTAGCCTTTATACACTTGCCCTGACTGGCATCCGCGTACTTGGCGCGGTAACCCCGTTTGGTGGCCTTTGCTTTCTTGTAGCCTGGGTGCTAGTGCTTTCCTGGGCTCTTGAATCTACTAAAGACTCAACTAGCTGACAAAGGCGGCGCTGTGTCTGGCGCTTTGGTTGTCACTTCTATGTGATTAGTGGCTGGGTCGAAGTCGATTTTGCCACCAAGAGTTTCAACGATAAACCGGAGTGGCACCATGGCGTGGTTTTTCATGAGGAGAGGCGCAACATCAAGGAGAATTTCGGCGCCATTCTTGTGGGCTAGTTTCTCTCCGATTCGCAACTCGACGTCCTCGTTCCCTTTTCGAGCGGTGATCGTTCGGAGAGCGTAATCGTATTCGACGTAGATGCCCAGCGCTTCGAAGACACCACGCACTGGCACCATCATGCGACCGGCAACGGGCTGGGGCTGGACGTCATCGAACTTGATCTGGGTGCCATCGACCGATATCGTTACGACCGGCTTGCCCTTCGGCACGTTTGGCGTTGCGGTCGTAGCACCTCTAAAGGGTTGCTGGCAAACGGCCAAGCTCGTAATCATCAGGACAGCAGCCAGGGCCACGAAAATCTTCATATGTCCATGTTAGAACAACCTTACGGTGGCAATGTTCCTGCAGGGCTTCAAGCCTTGGACACTTTCAAAGTTACGCTCGTTTCTGACGAGACCTGGCCCCTTGTCCCTTCAACAAAAGCGGTGACGACATAGGTCGCGCCCTGCTTTGTCAGGAATGGATCCAAGTCAATTGGGAAGGTCTCGAAGTCACCGTTGCAAGACGAGTGGCCATTTCGCTGGTCTTCTGCCTGTAGATAGGCGAAGTCCAGCAGTAATTCACGTTTGGTCGGCAATGACTATCGCCTCTACTACAGGGCCAGAGAGCTTTGTCCCTCCTTCGGGCGTGAAGCTGAAGTCTATCCTTACCCGGACGCGCGCAAAAGGCGTTGCAGTGCCATCAACATAGATTGGGCTTACCACTGAAGACGTGGCTGTTGGCGCTGTGATCTTCGGAGCCTGTGGGATCGCGGCTTTAGTTGAAATTCGATCGCCAGCCTGCGCCGTGTAAATCTCACCGGCCTCGTTTTTGAAGCGTGCGAAGATGATCTCATTTGCGAAATCATCGGCCACGCCTGCGGTATACGTGCCCGCGAACTGGCCGCCATTTGACTCGGTCAGCGGTATTGAGACGCGCCGGTTGCCGATGGAGAACTCCGCTGCGCCACCAGACTGGGCGACGAGCAAGACTGTGATTTGTGCACCTGCCTCGATAATTTGCGGACCATTGTAGGCAAAGCCGCGAATGTTTTCACTCGCCTCGATAACGCTGAACGCCCAATTGCTCGTGGCGATGTTGCCTGCCCTATCCGAGGCAACCACGGACACCTCGTGGACGCCAGAGTCGAGAGGCACTTCTGGTCTAAAGGTGGCACCCCTTAAGGTGACATTTGCTTTCGACGTAACATCCAAGCCATCGAAGGATATTTGGACACTGCTGGGGTCGACCCCGCTACCGGGACCATCGTCGAAATTGACCGAAACATAGGGACGGGTTCCGGCGAGGCGAGCGTTGGGTTCGGGCGTGAAACCAAGCATGGCTGGTGGGGCGGTGTCTATAGATATCTTGTTCGTCAGCTGCGAGTACGTGACGGTGTCACCGTTTCTCAGGGACGCGATCGGCGCGGCGTTGTTGAGGTTTAGGGCGCCTGCTTTTCCTGAAGGCGTTGCCCACAACACGGAATAAACGCCTTCACTCTCTTCAACCATTTGCAAGTCGTCGCTAGCTCCAGGAATTCTAAAAGTTGCTGACCCACCGGTCGGCGCCCTCAACGTGAACTTCAACGGGATGCTTGCGCCGATAAAGCCCGACTGATTGCTAACGAAGGCGCCCGTTGCGGCTGGTGGCAAAGGCGTGGATTTAGGAACGACGGGCGTGTTGTCTACGACATCGGTGTCAGTGTCAATTTGTACAGTCTGCGTTTTGCTGATCCACCGAACGTCTGCGCCGAGCGCTTCACTGAGGAACCGAAGCGGAACTACTGCCACGCCGTTCACCATGCGTGACGAGACGTCCATTTCGACCTTGTCGCCGTTGATCTCTGCCACGGCAGTGCCGACAAGCACCTTAATTTCTGTGGAGCCCTTTGCGGCGATGATGACCTTTGTAGCGTCGTCCCATTTCACGGTGGCGCCAAGGTGCTCAAGGACGCCCCTGAACGGAACCATTACATGGCCATAGATGGTGCGCGGACCTACATTTCCAAAAGCGATGGCCTCACCATTGACGACCACCTTGATGGCCTGGCCGTATGCCGAAGCAACAGCTAGGACCGCAAGCACACACGACACGAACCTAAAATCTCTGCCCTTCATCTTCCAGTCTCCCAAGCCCATTGCTCCAACCACTTAATGCAAGGACGTCCTATCTACAATCAATGTATAACATGAAAAGGAAAAGATCATGGCAATAGAAGCAAAAAGCGAGATCGACGAACTGGTAGAGCAGATTGAGGAGTTGAAGAGGAAGGTTGCTTTATTGCGCCGCTCCCAGCCGCGGGTGGCTGTTGAGAACTACTCTTTTGCGGGCCAAGAAGGCCAACCGGTCGATCTGGCTTCCCTCTTTAGCGGCCACGACGATCTTTTAGTGGTCCACAACATGGGCCGGTCTTGCACTTATTGCACTTTGTGGGCTGACGGTTTTAACGGCTTCGTTGCTCACCTTGAAAACAGGGGCGGGTTCGTCGTTATCTCAGGCGATGATCCTTCTGTCCAAAAGGAGTTCGCGGACAGCAGAGGCTGGAAGTTCAAGATGGTCTCTGACCCTAACGCGCGATTCACGCGAGACATGGGATATTTGACCGAGAACAATGAGCGGTGGCCAGGTGTATCCGGGTTTCGGCGTGATCCGGATGGGTCAATTTACCGAGTTGCTACGGCTGTATTGGGCCCAGGAGACGACTTCTGCCCGATTTGGCATATGTTTGACCTTCTTCAGGACGGCGCGATCGGCTGGGAGCCCAAGTACAAGTATTCGACCGGCTAGAAGAAGTCAACGCAGTAAACACTTTGGGCTGGCAATAGGCGCTGCGCGGCAGTCGCCTGGCTTGCGTCATTAACCTTGGCCAGGCCGAGGCCCATAAGTTCGGCAAGGGATGGCTCGCCCAGGAGGGCTTGGGCGAAATGGTTTATGCCCAAAGTCACGCCAGGTTCTTTGTGCGTTCGCTCGGCAATGACGCCTTGCTCGCCATATTGCACCCACCAAGACCCGTTATTCTCCACGACGTCTGGGTCCCCGATACCTAGCACGAACTCACCCGAACTTGACGGACGCAGAGCGACCAAGGCCTGGGGCACATTGAGAACACGGAACATTGGTGTTCGTTCGATTTGCACCTTGGTGCCGTGGTCCATGTATTTGGCCAAATAGGGGCTGTTGGACGGTTCATACCAGGTCAGGCTCGACTTGTTGATCGCGACGCCGCGTAACACGGCCATTATTGACTCATAGCCTTCCAGGCTTGACCACGCGACCTCGTCAATCGACTGCTCGATCCAGAAGTTCACCTTGTGCTCAACAACTGCGTATGCCTCGACAGGATTTCCTACGACATATAGGATTCGGGGCAACTTCGGTTTCAATACCCGATCCCATTGATGCTGACTGCGGATGTTTACACCCGAATAGGTCTGGCCGAAAGACTCGTAGCATGGTCGAATCGAATCAACGTCTTCAACCTCGAGAATACGAGACTCCAGCGTTTGCTTGAATACGGGCAGCCGGGCAGATTCAACCGTGAGCTTGATTCTCTTCCCACAGCACTCGTAGCCAAAGCCGCGGTAGTAGCTCTCACGGAATGCGTACAGCGATGCCAGTTCATAGCCGATCTCTCGATAGTGCTGTAGCGCAAACCGCATCATTGCTCCGCCAACGCCTCCTCCGCGAACCTGTGGCATCACGGCAACGCCCAAAATTCCGGCAGATTTCATTAGTCCGTTACCACGGGTGGCCGTCATCGGCATAACGCCAAAGGCGCCTACAAGCGTGGAGTCCCGTTCAGCTACGAATTTCGTCACCGGCGGTTCGGGTTGCGCCATTTCTATTACCACGGGCGAATCGTGGTCGAAAGGCGCCGCATTGTTATAGGTCAAACTCCATACGCGTAGAATCCCTTCCTGATCCTGCGGCTCGAACGGACGGACGATGACGTTTGGCATGAAGTCTTGTTTTAGCAGGTTGAGGGCAGCCAAACGCTAAAACGGGCTGCCTCGTTGCAGCCCTTTTCAATTCAGACAATCTGTGACGTTACTAGTGTCGCTCTGAACGCTTGACCTTGGAACGTGCACGACGTTCTGCAAACCCATCACCGATCCGAGTGAACCAGGCACCAATATTGGCCAGTCTCTCCTGAAACCGCTGATTTGCTAGTTCGCGTTTCTCTCGCATTTGGTCGAACTGATCGCCATGCTTATCAACGAAACGCTTCTCAGCGAGTTCGCTCTTTTTGTTCAACTCATCGTACTTATCCTCAAGATTGCCGAGACTATCTTCCAGCTTCCTCTTTAAAGACATAACAGGCTCCCAACTTCTTCCTTCAATCTATTTTAGCTCGTTTAAGTCTGCAAACAGTCGCAAAGTTCGCTGGAGTCTAACATTCTTAACCATAAGTATCCGCAGGCAACCTAATTAATACGAACATCACCTAGTTAAGACCTTAATCAAACAACTGGCCGGCGACCCTGAATTACTTGAATAAGCAAAACCACGACTGCAACTAACAATAGGACGTGAATGAAGCCACCAAAAGTAGCACTACTTACTACTCCGATCAACCACAAGACTAACAATACGACGAATAAAGTCCAAAGCATCGGTCGTCACCCTCTTTTGTAAAGATGATTCGAAGACGACCTGTGTTTATAGATGTTCCCGTATGCCATAAGTCCTAACGCGGGCGCAGGCTACAATCCTTGGTTCACCGCCAAGCCGCGCACAGAATGCCAATCTCTATATTTACTTTGATTGCAAGCGCCCGATACCCGCTATAATGCGAGTATAAGGGGCAATTGTTTTGTCTTGGCGCGAAAAAGAGGACTTGGGCACAGCGATCGTGGCCAACGTGCACGATCTACTTAGAATTTCCGACGACTGGCTCGTTGAACGCCATCGTGGATTCACTTGGTGGGCTGGCGACTACGCTCAGAGCATTTGGGCTGACCTTGGCCTCTTCCATTGCGGCGTTACCCTGTTCCGCATCCACTGTGAAACGGAAATGCTTCGTTGCGGCGGGCACGCCCGAGATTGCGAAGTCCAGCTAACCAAGCTCATGGGTTCCACGACTCTTAGCGGCATGACCTACGAACCCGCCACCGATCTGTATAAACTTCATTGCAGCGTCTACGCCCACAACGACAACGCCGAATGGGTGAAAAAGGTCCTGCTTGGCGCGATGGCCCTCCAGGTAGTTGACGCCGAGAATAATTCTAAGCTGAGCTTGGACACTGGGCACGTTGCCGCATCAAGTGGGCATCCAAGCAGGGGCTTGCGCCAAGAGCCAGACGCCGTTCTCGAGTCGATGGATAAGTTCTTCAAGCCTTATGGCGCACAAGATTCGAAATGGATTGGGTGCGACGAATGGGATGAGGCTCGCGAGCGCGTTCGGAGGATTGCGCAGCACTCGGTCACCGATAACCAAACCTATTTGGAAGCTGAATTCGATTGGCACCTGAGCGCCGCAGTTCTGCCGATTAGGCTAGAAATTCGAGCGGATCGACCACACGCCATTCTAGGGAATGGTTTGGATTTCAGTTTGACCCTGCCGCTGTCGATGCAAGCCGGACAACGCGCCCATACGGCGCTTGAACTGAACGCCAGAGAGCGAGTTGAATGGAATTGGTGCCATGACCTCGGATCCTGGTGTACCCGTGGTAGTGAGGTTATGTTCCACTGTTTCGTGCCTAATATCTGCCATTCTCCAGGCATTCTCATCGACATGGCGCACGATATGGCCATTCGTGCGAATTGGGTGAACGAGAATCTATCGAAAGATCCTATCGGAGTCTGAACTTCGAGACCTTCGAGATACAATCCGTTGTGATGGCGGTCAAAGATCAGATCGACGAGATAAAGTGCCCAGCTTGTGGCGGCATAAATGAAGGGCATGCCGTGTTCTGCAAGAACCCGGATTGCCATAAGGCGCTCGGCGAATTTCGCTATGCGATTGAGGAACTCGGCGCTCAAACAAAGTGGCATGAGACCTTGGTTCAGAGGATTGCCGGCTTTATAGGAAGACCCCACTTTGTCGGGATTCACATTGTTTGGTTTGCATTTTGGATTGTGCTGAACACGGGGCTACTTGCGATGAGCAGCCGCTTCGATGCCTACCCCTTCGGGCTCCTTGCCCTGATTCTTTCAATTGAGGCCATTCTTATCACGAGCATCCTCATCATCAGCAACGGTGGACAGACTGATCTGGCGAATAAGCGAGCGGAGTTGGACTACGAAGTCAACATTCAGACTTACCGCGAGATTCAAGAAATATCTCGAGCCTTAGATCAAATCTCCTCGCGCCTCGATAATCTTGAGAACAAATGACCGATGAATCGCCGGGTGCAACTAATAAAGAGGCGCTATGGGCGCTTATCTTTGCGATCCCGCACGGAAAATGCACATCCTACGGCAGACTCGGCCAGGCGCTGCCGAAGCCTGTGTCGGGCTTTCTAGTTGGCCATTGGATGTTTCAGGCCCCCGAAGGACTTCCCTGGTGGCGCGTTGTTTCAAAGGACGGCAGCCTACCTATCGACAAGCTGGCGCCACATCTAGCAATTGAACAGCGACAGCTTCTAGAGCACGAAGGCGTGGCATTTGAGGGTGACCGTGTTAAGATGGCCGAGTGCCTTCACGAACCATTTTAGTTCGGCGACACTTCCACTCCCTTGAACATCCAGCGGTCAGGGTGATTCAATTGTTCGAAGCCCATGGCCGCGTAAGTACGGTGCGCATCTTTGGTCGCGAGAATCCACCGCCTGAGTCCCTGGTGCTCTGGATCGTCAAGCGCTCTTCTCACTAACGCTTGAGCCAAGCCCTGGCCTCTATAAGATTCATGGACAAACACGTCACACACCCAGGCAAACGTCGTGCAGTCTGAGACAATTCGGAGGTAACCAATTTGAGTAGGCCCTTCAAAGGCGCCTAGCACGAGAGATGAGTGCCTTGCGGCCCTTTCGACTTTATCTCTGCTTACTCCCGGGCTCCAATATGTGGTTGTCAGCCAAGAATGGACCGTCTCGAAGTCCATTTCATCGATGCCTGCTCGAATGACCCAATCCATATTAAGAAATGTACTCCAAGGGGTCGAATAGAGACACAGGCATAGCCGATTCGCATTTCTGATGAATAATATCCTCTAATGTCTGTCGAAACTCCAAACGCCATAGCCTGTCCGAAATGCAACCAGAGTCTGCCCATCGGCGCAGTTAGGTGCCAATTCTGCGGCGAGCCGCTGGGCAAGGCTAAGGGACCCACAGGCGGGCGCGGGGTCGTTATCCTAGATGCTGCGCACCGGAAACGCAATGCGTGGTCGTGGAAGGAGTGGGGTTACATCATTTGCTCCTGTCTGATCATCCTCGTCGGCGTCTACGACTTGCTCATCAGTTTTTCCGTTATTCCAACAGAAGCCGTCGGGAGGTTTGGAGGGGGAACGTACTTTGGCGTGCTGGGCACAGTTCAAGTAGCGATGGGAGCAGCACTGCTTTCTCAAATGGACTGGGCGCAGTTCGTGATGAAATGGATATGTATCCTAGGAATACTTAATGGTTTGCGTTCCGTATTCATTGGCCTTATGTTCAATTCGCGGCTTTTCCCTGCAGGCCCGATCATTATCGAAGGGATAATCCAAATCGCTGTCCTTTCCGCGATGCTTTATTTTCTTCTCGACATGGCCGACGTGTAGGGCGCTTCTTTGTCCCTGTCTCCGTCCCATTTCATATGCCTCTTGTTTGCGCCCTGATCGCGCTTTCCTTTTCGCAGGCCTATGCGAAGCCTTCCGTCAAGAAGGTCGGCGGCTACACCATTACGAGCGTGCCTCGGCCTGCGGATCGTTACGACCGTGAGGCGAGTGTCGTGGTGAAGGACTCGGATGGCAAGACAGTTTTGACAGTTAAGGATTGGGCGGCCAGCCTTGAGTGGGTATCAGATCTGACCGGGAAGGGCCTGATGGTGGCGGCTATTAGCGCTTATAGCGGGGGCGCCCACTGTTGCGAGACGGACTATTTTATTTCACTCGGCTCAAAGCCAAAACTACTGGCCCGGTACGAGATGGGCAACGTCAGCGGGCTTGCTTTGACTAAGCGTCACGGGACGAAGCGCAAGGACATCTTCACCGGATACGACGGGTTTGCCTATTATCATTCTTCGTATGCGGGCAGCGCCCACCTGCCAATGGTGCTGAAAGTAAGTGAAGCCAGGATTGTTGAAGCCACAAAGGAATTCGGCGACGTTCTACGGACCAGCTACAAGGAAGGCTGCAAGCAGATTGAGAACAACAACTCTGAGTACGAGCAGGGCGTAATCAAGAAAGAGGCTCACGGCAATGGTCTCTTTGATAACGACCTTGGCGGACCTGTAATTGAGGTTTATGCGATCTCGCTGCTTCTTGGAAATGAAAAGGAGGCGACAGACTTCTTGACGAAGACACTCTATCGCGACGACTTGGTAACCCTCGAAGAGCTTAAGCCTGAGATTGCGAAGATCGTTGGAATGCGGGCTGGGCGGCTAACCTATCCTTCCCTGCCCTACGTGCACGATGCTGAGGCCGACCATTGATACTAATCGCGGACGTTTCGGAAAGTGTCCCCCGAGGACCATGCGTTCTTAGCCACTGCCGCAACGCCGTTGGTTTGTGTGGTTGGGGAACTGGCGTATTCGGCGAGTAGACCTAGTTCATCTGGGATCTCTTCACGGCCTTTCCAATCGGCGAATTCGCGACCCAGGAATCCGGTATCGATTGCGCCAGCTCTGAAACCAGGGTGATCCAGGATTTCTAGAAGGTAAGCAATATTTGTTTGAATGCCTAAAACGTGGAAATCAAGGAGTGCCTGCTTGAGCTTGTCGATGGCTTCGTCGCGGGTGTCTGCATGGGCGATTACCTTGGCTATGAGCGAATCGTAGTAACGAGAAACTGCCGAGCCTGGACCGTATCCGGTGTCGATACGAATACCTGGCCTTTTGGGCTCCGCCCAGGCAAGGATAGGTCCGATTGAAGGCATGAAGCCTTGGGATGGGTCTTCTGCGACGATTCGAGCCTCGATGGCGTGCCCGCGAATGGCCCTGCGGCTTCCTTGAAGTAGACCGTCGGAAATTTCCAGCCGAGCGCCGTCAGCTATGCGGAGCTGCCATTTTACGAGGTCGAGGCCGGTGATCTCTTCTGTGACGGGGTGCTCGACCTGGAGCCTTGCGTTGACTTCCAGAAAATAGAAGTCCCCGCTTGACTCATTGAACATCAGCTCCACGGTTCCCGCGCCAATGTAGCCGACGGCCCTTATCAGGGATTTGGCGGCATCCCGCATGCGGTGCCAAAGGTCTTCCCCTACAATCGGCGATGGAGCCTCCTCAATGATCTTTTGGTGCCGACGTTGGAGGGAGCACTCTCTCTCAAAAAGACTGGCCACGTTGCCGTGGCTGTCTGCGAGTACTTGAACTTCTATGTGGCGGGGCCGTTCAATGAGCTTTTCTACCATCATCGCCCCGTCTCCGAAACCTTTGATGGCCTCGTCTGAGGCGATCGCGATCTCGTTATCGAAATCTTTCGGGTCACGGACTACGCGCATGCCGCGTCCGCCGCCACCGGCTGAGGCCTTGAGCATGATTGGATAGCCGATTTTGTCCGCGGCAGTCTTGAGCTCTTCTGCGGTCGCACCTGGCTCGAAGTAGCCGGGGGTGACAGGAACGCCTGAGGCTACGGCTAGCTGCTTCGCCTCGATTTTTGATCCCAGCTTACGCATGGCGCTTGCTGAAGGGCCGACGAATATTACGCCTGCTTTAACGCACGCTTCCGCGAATTCGGCGCGTTCACTTAGGAATCCATAGCCGGGATGAATCGCATCGGCGCCGGTTTGCTTGGCGGCGGCTAGAATTTTGGCCGAGTCCAAATAGCTCTCAGATGGTTCGGAACTGCCAATATGTATCGCCTCATCGGCCATGGCGGTGTGTAAGGCATTCGCATCGGCGTCAGAAAAAACGGCGACAGTTTTGATGCCCATCTCGCGCGCAGCGCGGAACACTCGAACGGCTATTTCGCCGCGATTGGCGACAAGGAGCTTCTTGATCACGAGCTCTTTGCTGGCTCCCTTTCGGCTACGAAGGAAGCTTTTCGCTTGTCCAGGAATGCGGCGACGCCTTCCTTCCCTTCCTTTGAGGCTCTTATCCGGGCAAGGCGTTTCGCGCACTCATCTAGGCCAAGTTCCCCGTCCATCACAAGCTTCTTCGCGGATCGAATCGCCTCAGGTCCTGAAGCAAGGATGTGCTTCAGTTTCTTGCTGACTGCTTCATCCAAAGCGTCTGCGGTGGCAACTTCGTGAACGAGTCCAATTCGGAGTGCTACGGTGGCGCCAAAGGGCTCGCCGGTAGTGAACAGTGCGCGAGCGTTGCCACGGCCGATCTTGGCGATGACAAATGGCGAAATCGTTGAAGGGATCAGGCCGAGCTTGACCTCGCTGAACGCATACTTGGCGTCGTCCGCGCTTACGGCGATGTCTGATGCTGCGACCAAGCCGCATCCGCCGCCAAAGGCAGCGCCATGGACTTTGGCAATTACTGGTACTGGGCAGTCGGTG
>JBBQMJ010000005.1:0-23824 GCA_038328815.1 Fimbriimonadales bacterium
AAAGAAATCTGCGAGTGAAGCAAGTTGCTTCGCAAAAGTTGGGTCGTTGCGCTCTTCCTCCGGATGAAAGCGTACGTTCTCAAGCAGAACAACTTGTCCCGGTTTAAGCTCTGCGCAAGCCCGTTGAATCTCGGGTCCTACGCAATCAGGTAAGAGGTGCACAGTTTGCTCAAGGAGCGTTGTAAGATGAGCCGCGACGGGCGCTAAAGAAAATTCAGGAGTAACCCCAGTCGGCCGGCCCAAATGGCTGCACAAAATGATCGCGCCGCCGTGATCTTTCAAATACCTAATGGTCCTGAGGGCAGCCCTGATGCGCATGTCGTCGGTAATCTTCCCGCCCGACATAGGAACATTGAAGTCGCATCTGACGAGGACGCGTTTGCCCTTTACATCGATATTGCGGACAGTCTTCTTATTGAGTTGCATTCGATACTCTTGTTGCAGGCCCATAGTTAGAGCCATTTTATCTGCCGGTCAAGCATCAAATTCTATGTGAGTGGAACTTTGTTGAAATACCGTCAAATACCGGCAATTCGTTTCGATGCTTTTCGTATAGCTCGGGTCGATTGTACCGACATCGGGGCCGAGCGAGGCACTGTAGGAAGAGCCACCATCCAGCCTAAGCGGCGTCGCCGAGGGGAAGGTTTTATGCATAGCATCGATTTGGCTTTGCATCGATTTAATTCGCTTCGTATCGCTCGGGTGATCACTCAAAATCTCTGGGGGGGCGCCCTTACCGGCTAAGTCGGCTAAGAGCTTAAAGGCGTCGACTATGCCCTGGGGGTTGAATCCGGCTTCAATCATCATATGAAGACCGCCAGTGTCGGCCTCGCTCTCGTGCTTTCGTGAGAAGGGAAGGTTGAACACGAGATCATCACTAATGCTAGCGATGTTTGCAACATTGGAATTGGCCCGAAGAACCATGAGCAAAACGGTCAATCCAAGTTGGTGTTGCTGGCTGTCTCGGTAAGCATACGCCCAATGCTCTCGACGTACGTGGGTCAATTCGTGGCCCATGACGCCCGCGAGCTCATCTTCCGTCTTGAGCTTATCCAAGAGTCCGGTATAGATGAAGGTCGGACCGCCTGGTAGAGCAAAGGCGTTGACTTGCTTGCTCTCAATAACGTCGAAAGAAAACTGCCAGGGCTTGTCGTCCTTAAAGGTCTTGATAAGCTTCTGGCCAATTCGCCGAACGAGTCGAACCCTGGGGTCAGTTGAGGGCAGCACCTTCTCCTTCTTCCGCAGGTCGTCCGCAGCGCGCTTCCCAAGTTCGACTTGTTGAGCTGGGCTCGGCTTGAACATATCTCCGCGGCCAATGGCGCTCAGACCGAATATGGCAATCGCAACAGAAAGTACAGCTCTCACAGTCATAGATGTTCAGACGACTGGCCACCCCTCCAGGTTGCCTGAGATTCAGTTCAATACAAGGGTAATGCCGCGCGCTCCATAAGCATTAAACCCGCTTTGATACGGGGTTGGTCAAAGGGGCAGAAATGGAATGAAACTCACACTGCCACCCGTGGGCAAGGGCATCAAAATACATGAGACGTTCATTGCGAGCATTCACATTGATTGAGATCATGGTCGTTATGTTGATCATAACGATCCTGGTTGCTATCGCGACGCCTAACTTTGTCACGGCGCGCGAAAACAGTCGGACTAAGGCTTGCATCGGTAACCTTCGTCAGATCGATACAGGAAAAGAGCAGTGGGCAATGGATTTCAAGAAGACTAACGGCGACGTACCCGCGTGGGCCGACCTTACGCCGACCTACGTCCGGATACAGCCTGAATGCCCTTGTGCAGGCGTATACACTATCGGCGCAGTAGGCACCCTACCTACGTGCACCTTCGCCGCACACATTCTGCCTTAACCTATCATCAACTATAAATGCTCGTATTTCTCAAGTTTTCGAGAGAAGTCCCGAATATTGCAATAGTCCCGCGTGAATCCTAAGGAGAGAGAACATCAAGAATGAATAAGCTTAGCAAGAAAAAGGGCTTTACCCTGATCGAGATCATGATCGTCGTCCTCATCATTGGCATCCTCATGGCCATTGCCGTCCCCAACTTTGTTCAGGCCCGTAACACGAGCCGAACCAATAGCTGTATCGCTTCCTTGAAGCAGGTTGACACTGGAAAAGAGCAGTGGGCCATGGACTTCAAAAAGACGACCGGCGACGTTCCCGTCTGGGCTGATATCGTCCCGACCTACGTCCGAACGCAGCCGACGTGCCCCGCAGGTGGAACACTTGCCGTCAATGCAATCGGCACCTTGCCAACTTGCACCACAGCGAACCACGTTCTTCAGTAAGAGTGACCGCGCATCGCTCTCGTCCTGATGAGCGGATGCTAGAGAGCCCCTTTTCCAAGCGAAAGGGGGCTCTCTGTGTTTTTTCTAAGACGGGCGGGTAAATATCTACAACCGTAAGAAATACCAGGGTGACACTAGCCGTCTAAACGGAATACCAATCCCGTTGGGTCGAGACCATGAAAGGAAGACTCAAGGAATAACCATGAAAAAGTTTAACAAGAATAAGGGCTTTACGCTCATCGAAATCATGATCGTCGTCCTGATCATTGGGATCTTGATGGCCATTGCCGTCCCCAACTTTGTCCAGGCCCGAAACACCAGCCGAACCAACAGCTGCATCGCCTCGCTCAAGCAAGTCGATACGGGTAAGGAGCAGTGGGCAATGGATTTCAAGAAGACGACTGGCGACGTCCCGGTCTGGGCTGACATCGTTCCGACCTACGTCCGCACCCAGCCAACTTGCCCAGCAGGCGGAACCCTTGCGGTTAACGCGATCGGCACCTTGCCGACGTGCACCACTGCTAACCACGTTCTTCAATAAGGCGTGAGTCCACCGCTTTTGTCTAGAGGCAAGAGCATCCTACGAGCCCCCTTGGCCAATGCAGGGGGGCATTCTATTTGGGGCCAGGCGCCCAAATTGCCCTAAAGGGAGCAGAAAATCGCGCCCTATTTGCGAAGAACGGTGACATTTGCTGGGAATCTGCCGACACTCAAGATGGAATTCAAGCATTACGGGGGACGTTGCCCGTTTTCGTAGGAGGACTCAAACAATCGAATGAAAAAGTTTAACAAGAAGAAGGGCTTTACCCTCATTGAAATCATGATCGTCGTTTTGATCATCGGCATTCTGATGGCCATCGCGGTCCCGAACTTCGTTCAGGCTCGAAACTCGAGCCGTAAGAACAGCTGCATTGCTTCCTTGAAGCAGGTTGACACTGGAAAAGAGCAGTGGGCCATGGACTTCAAGAAGACGACCGGCGACGTTCCTGTCTGGGCCGACATCGTTCCGACCTATGTCCGAACGCAGCCGACCTGCCCTGCTGGCGGAACGCTTGCAGTCAATGCAATTGGCACGTTGCCAACCTGCACGTCTGCTGGTCACGTTCTTCAGTAAGAACGAACCTGACCTATCGGTCTAAAAAGGCCAAATATTTATAGGGGTTGGGCGGCGCTGTCGCCCGCCCCTATTTTAGAGATGGAGAACCGAAGAATGAGAAAGAACAGAGGTTTGACGCTTATCGAGGCGATGTTCGCCATCTTATTGGTCGCGACATGCGCCGGCATTGTCGCTGCCACTACTCCCATCGCAAGTCTTTCGCGCACGAAAGCGGAAGCCATGAACAAGTCTTCTGGTATCGCCCAGAAGCAACTCGAAGCTATTCGAGGGGCCGGGTATGCAAATTGCACTCCCACTCAGCTGCAAACCCTTGGCCTAATTGACTCAACAACACCTGTCACAACCAACACTTACACATTCACGAACTCCGACTTACCGAATTTTGATAATCCTGCATCCGTTCTAAAGAACGGGCAAGGCACGATTCTTGTTGAGCAGGCAGCTATTGATTTGAGGCGTGTGACGGTGAAAGTCACTTGGACGGAAAGAGGAGTCACGAGAACCGTGACCCTAGGAACGCTCATTGCAAATATTTAAAGGACGCCCCATGAGAAGAAGAAGAGGTATCAGAGGTTCGAGCCTAATCGAAATCATTACGGCGACCTCAATTTCGATGCTTGTCTTGCTCGTTGGATGCGCAACCTTCGTTCTAGGAATGGAAACTTGGTTCCGCGGCCAGGCTCGACTGGACGCAAACGAAGCATCCCAACAAGCTGTCCGAGAAATCGCGATGGAATTGCGTGAAGCAATGTCCGTAACTGTCGATGCCGGTGGGCAGGGCCTGTCCTTCCGCCGCCCACTGAAAGACGTTAATGGAGACTACGTCCAGCCCATCACTTGGGATGGAGTTGCCCGCCGCATTCAACTTGATGGCAGCAACAATCTCCAGGTGACGGCGAGCGACGGTACGGCCGCTCGCACCCTCTGCAAGAGCGTCATTTTTACCGATCCGCTATCTCCGGGTGGAACAGGCGCCTACCAGCTATTCAATGCAGGCGCCGGAGCAATTACCCGGTCACTCACTGTCATGGTCGTTACGCGACGCGGCCTTTACCGCCAAGAAACTGTTACCAGTCGCAGCCGTGAAACAATCTTTTTACGGAACATCCCACAACTGACCCAATGAAAAGGAATACAAAAATGAATGCGCCAAGAATCCGAAAGGGCGGCAAGAAGCGTGGAAGCGCGCTTGTCTCCATGATGAGCATTATGTTCCTCCTGGCAGTTGGCACCGGAGCCTATGTCCAGAACACGACTCAAGTGCTACGCGTTGCCCGAAGGCAAGAATTGGATATGCAGACTACGCATCTATGCGAAGCCGGTGTCCAGTCGGTTCTCTTATCGCTTTGGCGACCCTTTAAGGTAAGCCAGAGTTTTGTTGGCATGGACGCCTCTTGTACAGGCGCTTCTACAAACGGTCCAATGGCAACCGCAGCCAGCTCCATAACTGGCGCTGGCAGTTTCTCCGCGGGCGTCATCTCATATACAACTCCTGCTGGTGACGCCTACACGCGCACCGTAACTATTCGATGCGTAGGCTGGATTGACCTCAACAATAACGGTGTGCTTGATGCAACCGAGCCGCAAAAGGTCATCGACGTCATCGCAACTTACCAGCTTGCCCGTAGCCAAGTCTTTGACTACACGTATTTCATCAACAACTATGGTTGGATGGATGGATTCGGTGTTAATGACCTTGTCGTTAACGGCGACATGAGAGCGAACGGCAATTTCAATTTCACCAACGGATCGCCAACCGTCAACGGTTCGGTCTACGCGTGTGCCAACGACAAACTCAATCCGCCAGCTGCTGGTCTCATTAACGCCGATCCGGTCAAGATGAGCAATGCGAACTACCTAACGGCGGCAGCACTTGACTCTCGGATGCGGCAGGGATATAACTCCGCGATGCAGGGAGCAAAGGGAAGCGGCCAATACGAACAGTGGCGCGACTACGTTTTCGAGTCCAACGCCAGTATCGTAAATAACAGAACGGACGGCGCTGTCGCTGGCGACTCAACCGGACTGAAGTCGTGGAATTTGACGACGGCTAACGGAACCTTGACGACATCGATGTTGGATTCCAATCCAACCAAAGAAGTCGTCATGCCAGACCTCAGTGACCTGACTCACTACACCGCTATCAGCCAAAACTATATTGACCAGAAGGCAACCTATCTGGACGGAACAACCAACCCCAACTATGGCTTGGGTGCATCCGTCCAGGTGTGGAATGGTAGCGCATACACAACGATCAGCACAAACGGTGTCGTAACTGGTTCCGCTGCTGTAATCGGAACGGTGGATCATCCAGTGTTGATTCACGGTCCAGTAACCTTCACACAAGACGCCCTTGTCAAAGGCTACTTCAGTGGCCAGGGAACCGTCTATACGGGTCGGAATGTGCACATTGTTGGGTCGATCATCTACAAGAATGCCCCCAACTTCATTGGTGCCAACCAAACAACGATCGATCAAAACAACGAGAAGAAGGATCTAGTAGCCTTCGCCGCCCGAGGATCGGTGATCATGGGCGACACGTCTACCTTCACCCAGTCCTATCCGCTCCAGTACATGGAGCCTCCTTTCACCCACTCGCGACTCGACGACTACGGTAACACGATTGCCGCATTCGACGCCACGCAGGTAGATGGAACAGGGTTCAAGAAGTACCAGAGCGTAATGGGTGACACGTACCTTCACAGCATCTCGTCAAGCGTTAACCAGATGGACGCCGTCCTTTATACGAACTTCGTAGGTGGAGGCGACATCGGAACTGGTGGCGGTGGAGTTGTCTTCAACGGCACCATCATCAGCAAGGACGAAGCGATGGTTATCTTCAGCCTTCCAATGAAGATGAACTACGACTCGAGGATTCGAGAGAAGACTCTTAGCAGCCAGCCTCTGATCGACCTGCAGCTTCCCCGAAGCCCTGTAATGCTACGAAGCGCGTGGCAGGACCGAGGTTTCTACTACAACACGACAACGACGGGCTAACTTATGAAATACCAGAAACTCAATCTGATAGTGATGGCAGCGATGATCTGCGCCTCATGCTGGGCGCCTATGAAAGATCCTCGTCAAAACGTCAAGATCAACCCAGAAGCGACTGCGGCGCAACTTGCAGAAATGCAAAGGCTCCAAAAGACGCAAGGCGAAGTTGGCTACGTCCCTCCTGTCACAGATCGGCCAGACGTTGATTCGGCCCAATCGGATCCAAGCGCGAAGAATACAATGGCTGGTGCAATGAGCCGCATGGGAGGAAATGATCCTTCTCAGAAAGCTCTGCTTGAAGCCGATAAGAAAATCCACGAGTCGCCCTTTGCCCTTGGTGGAGCCGGTCTCTGGGGAATCCTATTCCTTGGACTCGGCATGGGATCTGTCTTTGCCGTCCGCCAATGGGCTAATAAGAACATCCCGAAAATGCCTCGCAAGCGCTCTGGCGCTTGGTAGTCGCAGATGAATTAAGCGTGGGCACAGTAGAATCGATGTGCCCATGCTTACTCGGCCAGATTCCCACGGACGATTTGGCGCCTTTGGCGGCCGTTACGTCCCAGAAACCCTAATCCCTGCTCTAGATGAACTTGAGGCCGAGTTCGAGAAGGCGTGGCAAGACCCGCAGTTCCGCGACGAATTTGCTGGATACCTTCGCAACTACGTTGGCCGCCCCACTCCCGTAACTGAAGCCCATCGTCTCTCAGAGGAGACGGGCTATATGGTTACGATCAAGAGGGAAGACCTTAATCACACCGGCGCACATAAGATTAACAACGCCTTGGGCCAATGCCTCTTGGCGCGCAGAATGGGCAAGAAGCGGATCATTGCTGAGACAGGCGCCGGGCAGCACGGAGTTGCCACAGCGACGGTTTGTGCACTGTTCGGCCTCCAGTGCGAGGTCTACATGGGCGTTGAGGACTGTGGACGCCAAGAGCTCAATGTCTTTCGGATGAAACTGTTGGGTGCAAAGGTCCACCCGGTTTCGAGCGGCACCCAGACTCTAAAAGACGCCCTGAACGAGGCCATGCGCGACTGGGTTTCAAACGTTCACGACACGCATTACATCATCGGAAGCGCCGCTGGGCCGCACCCATATCCCTATATGGTGAGGGAGTTCCAAAGGATCATAGGAGATGAGGCGCGGGCGCAGTCCCTTGAAAGATTCGGTGCATTACCCGATTACGGCATCGCATGCGTGGGAGGTGGCTCCAACGCCATCGGTTTCTTCACGGCCTTCATCGGTGATCCTTCTGTTAACTTGATTGGTGTTGAGGCTGGTGGGCTTGGAATTGCTTCCGGCAAACATGCGGCGCCGCTTTCGGCGGGATCACCCGGCGTCCTCCATGGATCTTACAGCTATCTGATGCAGGATGAGCACGGTCAAGTCATGGCTACTCATTCGGTGTCTGCCGGCTTGGATTATCCCGGCGTAGGCGCCGAGCACTCCCACTTGAAGAGCATTGACAGAGTTTCATACATCGCCATTACTGACGACGAAGCCTTGGATGCTTTCCGATGGCTTGCAGAGCGTGAGGGGATCATCCCCGCCTTTGAATCAGCACATGCGGTTGCCGTTCTGCGCAAGGACATCATGCCCAAAGGCAGCTGGGTTCTCATCAACCTTAGCGGACGTGGAGACAAGGATATGGAAAGCGCGTCCCGGCTGTTGAACCTGTGACACGGGCTTAGGCTCGAGTTTCGTAGGTTTCGGGTACTGCCCGTAGCTCCGACGGTACAAGCCCAAGGTATTCCTTGACAGATTCTCGGAGGCCCTGCGTAGTGCCAAAACCACATGTCGAGGCAACCAGGTCAACGGGGCTGTCCGTATTGCAAAGCATTTCAACGGAAATCTCGGTGCGGCAACGATCAACATACTCGTGGAATCCGTAGCCAACAAGTGATTTGAATACCCGGCTGAAATGGAATGGCGAGTAGCCCGCGGCGTCGGCAGCCTCCTTGAGGGGCCACGGGGCGGCGGGAGCCACACGGACACGCTTTGTGAGTTCAAGGATTGTCTCGGGCAGGTCTGTGGGAAGCGCCGCAAGTTGAACCTGATCTGATCCAGTCATCAGCCTGGCGACCATTTCATAGGCAACCGAGAGCATGAGCGGCTCCGCAGATTCGCCGCCACCCTTTGCCTGCTCGTACCTGATAAACGCTTCGCTGAGATGCGGATCAATTGGCTTGCAGCCAATCGAGCGATGTCCGCCACTGGTTCGGCCCGCCGCACGGTTTGCGGCCCAATTATCCAACAGCGGCGTCAGAACACCTGGCCAACTTGTCATCTGGAGGGAATGTTCCCCTCGCGAAGCTTGAACAATCATCCTCAGGCCGCCCCGGACGAACGTTGCACTTCTCGGCGGGATCACGATCAAGCTGCCTTGCGACCCCGCTCGCATTAGCAAGGTGCCGATTGTATTGAAGAACAAGACGTTCATGCCATTCGGCACGGTCGCTACGCCAGTGATTGTCTTTGCAACCGACGCAGAAAGAATCTCAACGCGTAGGTGCTTGAAACCTGGCGCCTCGACCCTTCGTAGGCCGCTGGCACCGACACCACAATCAAATGTGACGTCGATCTGAGATTCAGGATCGCCGCTACGCAAAGTTGCCCCAAAAGAAAGTGTACATCATCATGCGTAACTGATTGCGGGTAAAGCCGCAACAGCGGACGCGTTGGTAGCAAGTTAAGTAACGGATACTAATACTTTGAACTTATTAAGAAAACCAACTCAAACCACTCGCAATTACCTGACGGAAAGCAGCCACCGTTAGATGCAGGTGCTGGAGACTACGATGCAATTCGATTCAACCCCCGAAGAAAAGTACGCGGCCAAGGTTGCTTCAGACATTGAAGATCAGGCTGTGTTACTGAGGCTGGACATCGGCAGCAGGGCTGGCGCGGACCAGATACGAGCTAGGCTGGCAGCGATTGAACAATTTGCCGCAATGGCCCAATGTCATTTGGATGCCTCCATCGGTCGGGTGGCGGCGAACCACCTGCTAGGGTTTAATACTTCCGTGAACAAGGGTTTGAGCGTTGCTGTAGTGGGAGCAACCGGTGCAGTCGGTGGAGAATTTCTTCGCCTGTTTTCGGAGCGAAAGTTTCCGGTTTCGAAATTGAAGCTGCTTGCGAGCGCGCGCTCAGTCGGCAAGACCCTATCGTATCTAGGCGAGTCTTACGTCGTCGAAGAAGCAACTGTCGATTCGTTCGAAGGCGTTGATGTTGCGTTCTTCAGCGCGGGCGCTTCCCGCTCGAAGCAGCTCGTTCCTGCAGCGGTCGCCGCAGGCGCCCTGGTCATCGACAATTCAAGCGCTTTTCGCATGGACGACCTGATACCGCTTGTTGTCCCTGAGATCAACCTCCATTCGATTGCCCCAAGCAGCCGCGTCATAGCCGTCCCCAATTGTTCGGCGATCATTCTCCTGATGGCGGTCGCTCCGCTGCGGAAACTTGGCCAAATTGAGCGCCTAATCGTCAGCACGTATCAAAGCGCAAGTGGTGGGGGCGCGGCCGTCATGCAAGAGCTGGAAGACCAGACCGCCGACGTTATCGCCGGTAGGCCAGCAACGCCGAAGGTGCTTTCCCAACCCTACGCATTCAATCTATTCAGCCATAACACGCCTATCAATGAGCACGGCTATAACGAAGAGGAATGGAAGGTAATTGAGGAGAGTCGCAAGATTCTCGAAATGCCGGATCTCAGAATTAACGTAACGTGCGTTCGCGTGCCGGTCCTTCGTGCCCATAGCCAATCAGTCACGATTGAATTTGCAGGCCAAGCGCCTAGTGAGGATGAGGTCCGAGCGACGCTTGAAGCATCGCCCGGCGTTCGCATCGTCGACGATAGGGAAGCCAACCTGTTCCCGACACCGTTACAAGCCTCCGGTCAGGGCGATGTGCTCGTTGGCCGAATCAGACGCGATCTTTCCCACCCTTCGGCTATCTCGATGTTCATCGCAGGGGATCAGCTATTAAAGGGCGCTGCGCTGAACGCAGTGCAGATCGCCGAAGCTGTTTTGATGCCCGTTGCTGTCGCAGCCAACTAAGCGCTATTGCTTCCGGTAGCGTGAACCGAGTATTATCTTTGTTTGCGCCTACCGAGGGCGTCAGGAATTCACTCATGGCCAAGATTTGTCAGGTTAGCGGTAAGAAGGGTAACAACGCGAAGCACATTCGCAACCAGCACTCCCAGGGCTGGAAATATAAGGCACCAAAGCGAAACAGAGTTCAGGATCCGAACCTGCAGATCGTCCGAGTAAAGACGCCACATGGTGTGGTCAAGCTGAAGGTAGCCACCTCGGTCATCAAGAGCGCGGAATTCGCGGCCGTCGCCTGCGGAATCAAGCCCATGCCCAAGGCCTGGGGCAAGAAAGCTACTTACGGTATTTAAAGCTTAGATTTATTCACGAAGCGCTTTCCAGCGATGCGGGAAAGCGCTTTTTCATTGCTCCAACACTCGGTCGGAAGCTCGGTTTGAAGTCGCCCCTATCCGCTATACTTAGTCCATGTTCCAATCCGATCTGGAGGACAGGCCTAAAGAAGAATGTGGCGTTTTAGGTATTTATTCCCCAGATCAGGACGCAGCTAGAGTTGCGTTCTTTGGTCTTTTTGCCCTCCAACACCGGGGTCAGGAATCTGCTGGCATAGCCGTTAGTGATGGAGAAAAGGTCCGGATGCATAAGGACATGGGCCTTGTCGCCAATGTTTTCAACGAGGACGTTTTAGATGGTCTTCCCGGACATATGGCGGTGGGGCACACCCGGTACAGCACCACCGGCGCAAGTGTTCTGCGAAACGCACAACCGCTGTATTGCCAGAGCCTGGTCGGCGAAATTGCCGTGGCCCACAATGGCAACCTGATTAACGCGCGTGAACTTCGCAAGGAACTGGAAGACGAGGGTGAACATTTCGACACCACGAGCGACAGCGAGGTCCTAGCCCGAATCCTCGTCCATAACATGTCGAAAGGTCCCGTCGAAGCCGTGCGACAGGTGATGACCCGAGTCAAAGGCGCTTATAGCGTTACCGTCCTAACTCCTAAATGCGTGATTGGATTTCGCGACCCCCTTGGCGTCCGGCCTCTAACCGCGGGTGCCTTGGGAGACGACGGCTATTTCGTCGCCAGCGAGACATGTGCTTTTGGGCCAGTCGGCGCCATCCCAACTCACGAAGTGAAGCCGGGCGAAATGGTCATTATCGACCACAACGGAATGCGCTTCGAACGCGGAGTTCCCTTCGAGAAGGAGGCGATGTGCCTCTTTGAGATCATCTACTTTGCAAGGCCGGACAGCAAAATGTTCGGCCAGCTCTTGTATAGCGCCCGCGAACGAATGGGCCGCCAACTTGCCATTGAGCACCCATGTGAGGCTGATATCGTCGTCCCTGTCCCCGACAGCGGTATCCCTGCGGCCCTAGGCTTTAGCGAATACAGTGGCATCCCTTTTAAAGAAGGCATGATCAAGAGCCGTTACATTCACCGCACGTTCATCGCTCCTGACCAGAAGCTGCGTGAACTGGGAGTGAAGATGAAACTAACCCCGCTCGTGGAGCACATTGAAGGGAAGAAGCTTGTCCTTGTTGACGACTCGATCGTCAGGGGAACCACAACCAAGAAGATCGTGAAGCTTCTGATGGAAGCGGGCGCGAAAGAAGTCCACGTGCGCATCACAGCCCCCCCCATCAAGTTCCCCTGCTTCTACGGCATCGATATGGCGAGCAAAGGCGAACTCGCCGCAGCGCGAATGTCGATCGAAGAGCTAGGCGAATACGTCGGCGCTACGTCTTTAGGCTTTCTGTCAATAGAAGGCGCAGCAATGGCGGCGGGAGGTGGTAAGAACGGATTTTGCCTGGCTTGCTTTAACGGCGAATACCCGCTTAAGGTGCCATTCGAAATGAGCAAGCACGCCTTCGACGACCCACCAGACGTCGGCCAAATGGCCGCTGTCGGCAGCGGACAGCTCCGGCTAATCGACTAGCAATTCCGCTGTAGTCGCAGGATGGTTTGTGCCTGCATCCGGAATGCCTGCAGTTCTCCCTCCCACCGACAATCCATAATCGAATATCAAATGCGGCGAATCGTCATCATCGTTCCCGACCTTCTCGCCTTCGATGCCCTTCGCCAAGCACTTCCGACGCTGCAAACAATTGCGGAACTAGGAACTGCCTTCAAAATCGCAGCGCCACCGCAAATCGAAACTCCCGAGGCCCTTTGGCTTGGGCTTGGCCCAAATGAAGCCCAACTTCATCAAGGCCCGCTCACCGTCGCCGCACTCGGAGCCGACCCGCCAGACCGTTCAACGCACTTCCACCTAACGCCAATGAGCTTTGAAGATGGTGTTGGCAGCGAGATCGATTTTGAAATATCCGAAGAGGACCAACGCCAGGTCTTCGAGCAAGCCAAGAGGCTGAACACGCCAAAGCTAACCATCGTAGAGGGTAGGGACCGTGACCACGGTCTGGTCTGGGAGGCCCTCGGCGACCTTGGGACCACCGCGCCTGGCAAGGTCAACAACGTCGCAGATTACTTACCGGAGGGAGATGGCGAACCGTTGCTCCGCCGCTTCATCGACGATTCCATCAACCTCCTGTCGGGACTACCGCTCAATGAGCAGCGCCGGGATGAAGGTTTGCCTCAAATCAACCTGCTGTGGCCGTGGGGCCAGGGTGTACGCATACCAGTGCCAAATATCGCCATCAAGCGCGGAGAGCGCGCCGATGTATTCAGCGGTAGCTTGCGCCTAGCGGGTCGATCACGGCTTGCAGGATACAAGCATGCCGACCGTCTCACCTTCGGCAAAGGCACCAACACGAGATTTGAGCAATTACGGGATCAGCTCATGATCGCAAACGTGAGCATTACGGTCATCGATGCTCCAAGCAAGCTTCTACATTTTGAAAGGCCGGAGGAGCTCAACTGGATCGCAAATGAGATCGACGTCAAATTGCTTAAGCCTATTCTCGAAAAGGCGCTAACGAGCACGACAAAGATTTCTCTCCTGGTCCCAACAAAAGAGGTGGGAATAGGTCTCACCTACGAAACCGGCGACCAGAACGCAAACTCCATTCCATTTGATGAGCGTGCCCTCGATGAAAAGTTGCTTCCAACATTGGACCTTTCGACGGCAGTTCAGCGCGGTCTCTCTTAACGGCGGCTAAACTAACGCCCATGCGAGGGTTATTTTGCGTTGCAGCATTGGCATTGGCCGCTATCGGACTAGGGCAGTTAACTCCTGCAGAAAAGAAGGGCCTTGCTGATGCCATGCTTATCGGCAATCTGGCACCCACCGATTTCTCAAAGCCTAGTCTACGACCGGCAGCTCCTTACTGCTTTCCGATTAACGACACCGCAATAACGAATCCATTGCAAGGCATTGATGACCTACTTTCGCTGCATTCAAAAGCCAGCTCCCTAACCGCTATCGGCCTGCTTGAAGCCGCTAGGCACAATGTATTTGGAGACACCCTAAGCCCAGAGCCACCAAGCGGCTCCTTCGTAGTTCAGTTGCCCAGCTCGATACCGGACGACCTCAAGCCACCCATTAGTATGCTCGTCAGCGCCGTGACCGAAGCTAACGAATCTGTCCGCAAGGCACTTTCAAAACTCACACCGGCTGAGCGACGAATCCTCATTGACAGCCTTCCGCAATTTGCAACAGGCGAGCCATTCTTAAAAATCTCGTTCGTCAAACAACCGCAGGCCGCACCAGAGACAATCCTTGCGCTTCTCGAAAAAGTTGACCTACCTGCCATTCGCCTAGCAAGCGTCAAATTAACGGGAGAAGTGCAAGCGGATGTTCCTCGACTCAAGGAACTTTCAAAGCAAACCGGGTTTACGGGAAACGTCAAAGCGGTAACCGATGGCATTGTTATCGAGATCAGTGGCACGGGCGACGATATTCATGACACGAGCAATTCTATGCTCTGCATCGATCTTGGAGGCCACAACCGCTACAATGGCAGATATGCCGCGGGCGTAGGCTACGCCTCCGTGCTCATCGATCTGGGTGACTCTGACTTTGATGTGCCAGACCTCAGCGTCGGCGCAGGTCTGCTTGGAATTGGTGTTGCTTATGTCGGGCGCGCCAACGACGACTTCCGAGGCCAGTCCCTCTGCTTTGGAGCAGGTCTTGCCGGCGTAGGCGTTTTCCTTAAGGAAGGCGGAAGCGATACCTACCACGCCACATCGATGTGTGAAGGCTTCGGGATGTTTGGCATCGGCCTGATGATCGACAACGGGACCGACAAGAGATACGAGGCGGCGGCCTATGGCCAGGGCGCTGCCCGAACTCAGGGATTCGGATGGCTTATCAGCCGAGCGACACGCTCCTCGTTTTCAAGTGCGGGCGTCCACGGCCGAAGTTGCTCCCAGGGTTACGGCGCTGGCTATCCGGAAGTCGCAGGCGGCCTTAGCGGTGGTCTCGGCATGGTGACTCAGGTCGGAGGTAGGGCAGACTATCTGGGCAGTCGGCAATGCCAGTCCTTTGGAAGCTGGCACGGTGTCGGTTCCATTTGCGACACTGGCGGCAGCAGCTCACTTAAGGCGACTGGCGAGGCTCAGGCGTACGCCGCCATTTCAGGCGGGGCATTTCAGTTTGAACTTGGAGCCAGCAACGCTCTCGTTAGCAGCGGACCGGGGTGCCATGCCGTCGCATCAAATGACGGAGCAGCCGTTCTCGTAGCCCGCGGAGGTGGCGACCTCTTTGCCGCAAGCGAATACCGGGCAGGATCAGGAATCGGAATCTTCTTGGAATCAGGGCCCGACAACCGATATCTGGGCTCACCAGGAAACCAGAATGGACTGTTCGTCGATCTTGGCGGTTCAAGTCGGTATCCATCTGGCCTCTCCAATGGCGAATCCTACGTCGAACGTGGCGCCGTAGTGCTAGCCGCCGAGGGCCATGCGATGGCACACACGAACGTTGAGCTGAAGCCCGGATCAGCCGCCAGGCCCTCTGACAAAGAGCTTGAGACTCTATTCGCGGCGTCGGTTCAAGGCTCCGATCAAGATGCCCTTGCTCACCTCATTGCTGTTGGTAAGCCTGCCTTGGACTGGATGCTGAACACCAAGTTAAAGGGCGCCACTTACCCTGCCTTAGCCGTGATGGCCGCCGTAGCTGAAGGCATCGGCGATGATGCTGCGGCAATGCTTTCGGCAAGAATAGCGTCTGAAAATGACTTGGAAGCATCCAACGCGCTAGAGGTTGCGGTCATTGCACGCCTTCAGGGTGTCATGACGGCGGTCCCAGCCGCACTAAAGCGACCAGGCGTCGAGGCCGTGGCCGCCAGGGCGGTTGGCGTGCTTCACCTTGCAGACCTTACGTCCGATCTCATGGGGTTGACCGTAAGCCAGGACCCGGTGACCGCACTCAACGCCATGAAGTCTTTGGCGGATATCGGCGATCCGAAGACGGTTAGCACGGGTCAAGCTCTGCTTGGGTCGCCGACTTTGGCCTTGAGGCAAGCCGCCGAAGATTTGGTTGCCCGCTATCCCGACCAAGCCATCGAAGCCGCAAAGACCTTGTTCCAAAAGCCCGAGGAGGTCCCTCAGCGGACTGCCATCGAGCTGCTTGGGAAAGTTGGCACGTCCGCCGCGTTGGACATGATTGGTCCGTTGTTAGATGCCAGAAACCCAGGTGTCAAAATTCAAGCGATGCTCGCACTCGACGGACGCTGCCCAGCCGCCTTTCGAGCCACTCTCGTTGCCTTAAGACGAGACTCCGATGAGCGGGTTAGAGCGGTGGCTTTCCATGTCGATCCGGGCCGTTGACCGGGTATCCTCTGCACTTAGATTGAAGCGATTTCTAGTTCTTAGCGATGGAACGGTTTACGAAGGTCGGGCGCTAGGCGCCGACGGGGAAACCATCGGTGAGGTCGTTTTCAATACGGGGATGACCGGCTACCAGGAAATCCTGACCGACCCCAGCTACGCCGGGCAAATCGTCCTCCTCACGTATCCGCTCATCGGCAATTACGGCATCAACGATGACGATTTTGAATCAGATCGCCTTCAGCCCAGTGGCCTAATCGTCCGTGAGGCCTGCGAAACACCCTCCAACTGGCGCTCGAGCAAGTCAATCCATCAACTCTTGGTTGAGCGGGGCATGGTAGGAATTCAGGGTCTCGACACCCGTGCCGTCACCAAGCACATCCGATCGGGGGGCGTGTCGATGGGAGTCATTGCTGATGACGTCGATGCAGGGCGCGCACATTTGGCAAAAGCCGAAAAGTACGACGAGATGGACTTTGTTTACAAAGTCACAACCCGCGCTCCCTATAAGTGGGGAAGGTCAGGCCGCGAGTCAATCGAGGAGCCAGATGACGAAGATCGCGCACGCCTGGTCGTCATTGACTGCGGCCTAAAGTACAACATCCTACGAAGGTTCTGGGCCGCAGGCTGCCGCCCAATCATCCTCCCCGCAACCGCCACTGCCGAGGAAGTGCTTGCCTGGAACCCGGATGGCATTCTGCTCTCCCCGGGGCCCGGTGATCCCGCAAGACTGCAGCCTGTCGTTGAGACAGTCAAAGGTGTCTTAGGGAAGAAGCCGCTTTTCGGCATCTGCCTTGGGAACCAGCTTTTGTGTCAAGCCGTCGGCGGAACAACTTTCAAGCTGAAGTTCGGCCACCGTGGCGCAAACCATCCCGTTAAAGATTTGTCGACCGGCAAGATCACCATCACCTCTCAAAACCACGGCTATGCCGTGGCCCCAAACTCTCTGAAAGGAACCGGCGCCGAAGTGACACAGCTCAATTTGAACGACGGAACCGTGGAAGGCATTTGTGTTCGTGACCTCCAAGCATCCAGCATTCAGTATCACCCCGAGGCAGCTCCAGGCCCATGGGACTCGCGCCCTTACTTCGCCGACTTCGTCGCCAACATGAACTCCCAACGCGCGAGCGGGTAAACCTGCGTAATGCCGCAGTTCATCGTCTCCTACAGCCCAACGCGTGATGGCTTTACTCCTGAAACACTGACCGAACTGGAGCAGGAGAAGATCAGCGCCCACTGGGACTACATCAAGGCTGCCTTTGATGCGGGAAGCGTGATCTTCGTAGGGCGAACAACCGAGGCGCCTTTCATCGGCGCCTGCGTTCTTGAAGCTGCCGACCAAACAGCTGCCAAGGATTTCATGTCAAACGACCCAACGGTGTTGTCGGGCGTGTTCAATGGAACAGTCCAACCATTTGCTACGCTGCTGGTTAGGCATAGCGAGTAGGCGGCGGATGGCTCATCCCGCCGTTCCGACGTTAGCGTGGCGACTCCTTTCCATTTACTAGGTCCAATCACCCTTCAATTCTTTTCGATTGAGCTTGGCGCCAGGCGGCTTGCTCCATGTTGCGCGACATTGTCTTCCAAGGCTTTTCGAACGCGGATCAACTCTTTCTGAGTTATGTCAGGGCATCCTTCCGAGAGCATCCTTAGGAATCCTTCCATTTCGCCGTATGAAAAGGGTGGACCTCCAAGTTCGTTGAATTTCTTCCTGCTACTGGGATGGGTGGACGATCTAACCACTGCGCCGTTTTGGTCGAGAATACAATAGGATGGAAACGCTGCCACAACACCCGCCTTCTTTGCCCAAGCAGCTGCCCCCGCATTTTCCAAATTCTTGTGGGCGTTGTCCTCGTGATGAGATATTGAAACTATCTCGAAGTGCATTCCAATAACTGGCCACATGCCGTCGCTCCTCAAGAGGTTCTCCAAGGCCCTGCATGGCTTGCACCAGCTGCTCCCAAATTCTACAAACACCCGTTTGTGATCTTTTCTTGCCTTGGCAACAGCTGCCCTAATAACTGCGTTGCAGCTCTCAGCTGGTTGAAACCCGAAGGGCACACCGGAGCAGAACGAAGTCCCTAATGAGCACATCGCAAAAAGTGACCACGCTCGATAGAGTCTCATGACACTCGCCGTAATTGGACGTCGTCGTGACTAGCTTTAGCTCCGTCCGTCGTCAACTGCTGCCACGTCGCTCCCTTGCGATACTTGAGCATCCTCGGACGACTCTCTCCATTTGTAGGAATAATAATCGTTGCCCCGTCATGCAAATAGGACTCCAATGAAACCATATCACCTGGTGTTGGCTTGATTCCGACTGCCTGTACGTTAAATTCTGTTGTGCTCTCCGTCTTGCCCTGGTGATAGTTGGTGTGCAAGCTGTGAAACGCAGCGTCTATTCCAGCGGTTCGCCGCCAAGCATCAAACTCCCATTTCTCGCTAACAGATCTTAAAGGACCGGAGTGGCCCGATCCAATTCTCATCTCCGCTATTTGTGAGTTCTGGGCACCAGGGCCCATCCGATACCACCCCGCGATGTAGCTGGGATGATGAAGTGGTTCAGCGTTGACGACGCCCGGTGGATTGATAGAACCTTCGTAGACCAAATACGAGGGAATGAGCCCGATGCCCCACCCTGGTTCGGAAACGATCATCTCCTCAAGCTTGTGCATTGGTGGCACTACGATTGGTAGCACGATGGGCATCGCTGTGTAGCCAAAACCAACGGGCGGGAGATAAGGAATCGACCGAATGATCGAGCCGGGCATGTTCAATTCACACGCGAATCCACCCTCAGTAATCTTCAGGAGTACTGCTCCATCGCAAAACCACACGGTTCTGTTTGCGGTGGGTCCGGTAAACACGTCTGTCTTAATGGAAGGGTCGGACTCAACCAGAGCCCACCTGGTTCCCTTCTGCCAATAATCTAAATTCCGTCGTGTCTTTACGGTGCCCACGGCTTCTAGAACGGTCGCCTTTACGCGCATATCACTCGTAAAGGTTTTCATCTCCATTTTAGGCGCAACTCCAGCAGGTTGGGCGGGGGAGGCAGTGCCAATTGCCAAACCAAGTCCAAGTGAGACCAGGTGTATCACGGCTGAGAGATTTGTTTTGCTCATTTTGGTGGCTCTTGCTATCGCCAGACCGATCCATTGCCCTCGATAGTGATAGTCCTAACGCCCGACGGCCCAATCCCATTTCAATTCTGTTACATCTCTAAGTCGTTAATACAAGGGAGACGTTCAATCAGAAGGATCATTCTCCGAAAGTCGGTTGAAGCCCACTCGCCGTATCTTTAAGGCCCCCAAAAACGCCACAATGACTGCTCAGGAATGTCCCCTGCACCCCTGAAAGTTCTCGTCATTGGCTCCGGCCCGATCGTCATCGGCCAAGCTGCCGAATTTGACTACGCGGGGTCTCAAGCATGCCGCGCCCTTCGAGAAGAAGGCGTCCACGTCATCCTGATCAACTCTAACCCGGCCACGATCATGACCGACTTGGAAATGTCGGACGCCCTCTACATTGAGCCGCTCAACGTCGACTTCTGTGAACGAGTAATCGCCAGAGAAAGGCCCGACGCCCTCCTCCCAACCCTAGGTGGTCAAACCGGCCTAAACCTCGCCACCCAGCTCCAAGACGCAGGCATCCTGGAGAAATACAACGTCAAGGTGCTTGGCACGCCGCTCAGCGCGATTAAGATGGCGGAAGACCGCGAGAGTTTCCGCAACCTCATGCGCGAAATCAAGGAGCCGGTCCCCGAAAGCTGGATCATCCAGACTGACGTAGAACTACACGCCATCCTCGACGTAGTCCCCTATCCATGCATTATCCGCCCCGCCTACACGCTTGGTGGCACCGGCGGCGGAATCGCACACACAAGGGAAGAGCTGGAGGAGATAGGCAGCAAGGGTCTCAAGCTTTCGATGCGAAGCCAGATCATGGTGGAGCGGTCACTCCTCGGTTGGAAAGAGGTCGAATACGAAGTCATGCGCGACGGCGCTGGCAACTGCATTACGATCTGCAACATGGAGAACCTGGACCCCATGGGAGTCCACACAGGCGACTCTATCGTTGTGGCTCCTTCACAGACGCTCAGCGACCTCGAATACCACATGCTCCGCACCGCGTCCCTTAAGATCATTCAGGCGCTCGGCATTGAAGGCGGATGCAACGTCCAGCTTGCCGTCAATCCCGACAGCTTCGACTACTACATCATCGAAGTCAACCCACGAGTCTCCCGTTCATCTGCCCTAGCCTCGAAAGCCACCGGCTACCCAATTGCCCGAGTGGCAGCCAAGATAGCCTTAGGCAAGACACTAGGTGAGATCGATAACCAGGTGACCGGTTCCACAAAGGCATGCTTTGAGCCGGCCCTCGACTACTGCGTCGTCAAAATCCCCCGCTGGCCATTCGACAAATTCGCGACTGGCGACCGCACCCTTTTCACCCAGATGAAAGCCACCGGCGAGGTCATGGCTATCGACCGCACCTTTGAAGCAGCCCTGATGAAAGCCATCAGGGGCCTTGAGGTGAAGTCCAAAGACTTGCGCCATCCTAAAATCCAGGCTCTTTCCGATGAAGCTCTAAAGCAAGAGATTAAGAGACCCACAGACGAGCGGCTTTGGGCTTTGGCGGAAGGGCTCCGGCGAGGTTACGGTGTCCCGGAAGTCAACCGCATCAGCAGGGTTGATCCTTGGTTCCTGCAAAAGATCCTTCACCTCATCGAGATCGAGAAAGAGTTAGCCCAACTGCCAACCAGCGCCAATGAGATGGAGTCCACCATCACCCGCGCCTTCCTGAACGGCTACTCTTCGCCAACGATCAAGTCGTTCGGCGGTTCAACGCAAGCCGCCAACCAAATCATTGACCAACTCAAGACCAAGCCCGTATTCAAGATGGTTGATACATGCGCCGGCGAGTTCGAATCGCGAACGCCCTACTATTACGGCACCTTTGAGCAAGAAGATGACGCAACAAGCTTCTCAGAGAACCTGCACGACATCCGCAAGACCGTCCTCGTGCTCGGCTCAGGCCCTATAAGAATCGGCCAGGGCATCGAGTTCGACTATTCCTGCGTCCACTGCGTCTGGGCTTTGCAGAAGATGGGATACCGGGCCATCATCATCAACAACAACCCAGAAACGGTTTCCACTGACTTCGACACCGGGGACGGCCTCTACTTCGAGCCAGTTGTCTTGGAGGACGTCCTCGACGTCACCGCCCATGAAAACACCATCGGTGTCGTCTGCCAGTTTGGCGGCCAAACCGCGATCAATCTAGCGGAAGGCCTAAAGGCAAGCGGCGTTAGCGTTCTAGGCACCAGTCCCGAAGCTATCGCAATGGCAGAAGACCGCGAGCAGTTCGACGCCCTTCTAGAAACCCTCAAAATACCAAGACCGAGGGGCAAAGCCGTAAGGTCGCTCGAGGAAGCCGTAGTCGTAGCCCACAAAGTCGGATTCCCCGTCTTAGTGAGACCCAGTTTTGTCCTTGGCGGCCGCGCGATGGAAATTGTCTACGACGAAGCTCACCTTCGCGGCTTCTACGGAGAGGCAGAAGACGCCAACCCCGGCCAGCCGGTACTCATCGACCAATACATTCTCGGTCAAGAGGCGGAGGTAGACGTGGTCTCCGACGGTGAGGACACCCTAGTGCCCGGCATCATGGAGCACATTGAGCGCGCGGGTATCCATTCCGGCGACTCCATGGCCGTATATCCGCCAATCTCCTTGAGCGATGACGTAAGCAGCCAAATGGTGCTCAGCGCCTGCAAGATCGCCCGTGCCCTCGGCGTCCACGGCCTCATGAACATCCAGTTCGTGATCTCGGAAGGGAAGGCATACGTTCTAGAAGTGAACCCCCGTGCCAGCCGCACAGTGCCCTACTTGAGCAAGGTGACTGGCGTTCCCATGGTCGATCTGGCCACCCGCTGCATGATGGGCGAAAAGCTCAAGGATCTCGGTTACTCTAGCGGCCTTTGGACTCTGGAGCGTGTTCGCGAGCCCGCTACGGTTGGAGCTCACGAGGAAGGCGGCGAAGCCCCCTGCACGCTGCCGATGTTCGCCAATGCCTATGGCCTTAGCACTACGGGACACGTGGTTTCGGAAAGGGACATCGAAGCCGGAAAGCTTCACTCGCCTAAACCAATTTTGTATGCGATTAAGGCGCCTGTCTTTAGCTTCCAGAAACTAGCCAAAGTCGAGCCGAGTCTCGGCCCTGAAATGAAATCCACCGGCGAGATTCTGGGGATCGACAACACCTTCGAGGGAGCACTCTACAAAGCCATGGTCGCCAGCGGCATTCATTTCAAAGGAGATGGCGTCGTCCTGCTGAGCGTGAGAGATGAGGACAAGGACGCGGTCATTCAACTAGCCAAAGGCCTTGTCGCGACTGGCCGCAAGATTGTCGCCACCAAAGGAACTGCCAAGGTTCTCGCCGACGCGAACATCAAGGCAGAGGCTATCAACAAGATAAGCGAAGGTTCTCCCAACCTGCTTGAACTCATCCTCGCCGGAGAAGTCAGCATGATGGTCAACACGCCAAGCGCAGACAAGGTTGCCGAAGCCGAAGCGGCAAGAATCCGAAGAGCCTGTATCGAGACAGGCGTCCCATGCGTAACTAGCATTGACACCGCCGCCGCTCTTCTCGGCGCGCTGGACGTCTTCGAAAGCCCAACCCAAGCACAATGCCTCCGCCTGGACGAATATTTCTCCATAACGCCATAGCGGGGAGGGGCGAACCCCGTTTCGCCCTTCCGGTGCCAAAACTGATGAACCTCGCCGGTAGAGACCCTGCGAGAAAACGGTTGTGTCATTCCGAACTCCGTGTGAGGAATCTTGACGTCAGAGCTAATTGGTAACGGGCCGACCGTCGACCAATTAGCGGCTCCAGCTAGATCCCTCACACAGAGTTCGGGATGACAATTTGACGAGTCTGTCGCGGTGAAGACGACGCGTTTGCCAGCGCCCGGAATCCCTAGGCCTTTGCCGTCACCTTCCGCTTCTTCAAACTCGCCAACAGCACAAACGTCCCCGACCCCGCCATGTCCAGCATCACATCGTAAACGGAGCCCGTACGGCCAGGCACGTAGCTTTGCCGATACTCATCGAACGACGCATAGCACAGGGTCATCGCCAAAGCAAACCAAACCGGCAGCGTCGACCCGGATCGTCGTGCCGCGAACAGGGCCGACAAGCCTACTAACCCGTACGAAGCGTAGTGGATAGTCTTCCGCACGGCAATAGTAGCGTTCCAAGCAGCTTCCTGGGACAAATGAAAGTAGTGCTGGAAGAAAGCAAACATCTGGCCCGGCCCGCCCTTCGAACTGCTGAAGAACGCAATCATCCAGGAGAGGCCAGTCAAGACCAATAGCAAGCCCACCGCGGGCCGCTTAGCGCCCCTTAAGACCGCAACAAGCCACCACAGGAAGCCAACTGCACCGAGGCTCGCTACCACGTAAGGCATATGCTTGTTCAGCAAGTCGGCGAGTGCCGGCGCAAACCTGGTCAGAACATCCGGCTCCGGCGGGGTTCTTTCGCGCGTATACAGCCACCCCGCAACAATCCCACACCCGGTAAACAGCGAATAAGGAAATCTAGAATCAACAGCCTTTGGAAGCATTCCAAG
>JBBQMJ010000006.1:0-23200 GCA_038328815.1 Fimbriimonadales bacterium
CGTTGCCGGAGTTAAGCCCGACTACGAACTGATCGCCAAGATCAAGCCGGACTTCATCGTCTATGACAAGGATCTTTATAATGCTTCCGATGTAGCGAAGCTGAAGCAGATTTGCCCTGATCTGTACGTCCTCGATGCGACGAACATCGCGGACTTTAAGAAGGAATTTATTGGATTGGCGGCCATGCTGGGCGGTGAATCAAACGCCTCCACTTACCTGGACAAGATTGACCAGGCGAAGCAGGCCGCGCAGAGTGGTGGCGGCTCGAAAGCGCCAAAGGTTGCGATGCTCATCGCCGGCAATGGTAGCGAGCATATGATTGATGGGTCGGATTCGTTCCAGGCGGACGAGATCAAAGCGGCGGGCGGCGAGCCCGTCGGACCCAAGGGATCGATCTTCGTAAACCTTACGCCCGAAACTCTGATTCAACTCGATCCAGATTTCATCATCACTGCGGGCGATCCTGCTGGCTTCCTGAAGGATCCGCGGTTCAAGGATCTAAGGGCGGCGAAGGAGAATCACATTTTCGGAATCAATCAGGACATCGCGTTGAGGCGCGGTGGCAGGGTGGACGTGTTCATCACGAGCGTCGCGAATATTTTGTCTGGGAGAGTGCATGGCTAAAGCAGCAGAAGTTGGAGTATTTGGTGGGTCTGGCTTTTATAGCCTGCTTGAGGACGTGCGTGAAGTCAAGATCGACACGCCCTACGGTCCGCCGAGCGATGCCGTAATGTTGGCCACGGTGGCAGGCAGGAAAGTCGCCTTCATACCGCGGCACGGCCGGCATCACACGCTGCCACCGCACATGGTCCCTTATCGGGCCAATGTTTGGGCGATGCGCTCGCTAGGCGTGCAGGCAGTCATTAGCCCATGCGCAGCCGGCTCGCTGCAGAAGCACGTTGAGCCTGGAAGCTTTGTAGTCTGCGACCAGTTTGTGGATCGAACGAGCGGGCGCAAGGACACCTTCTACGATGGCCCAATCGTGACCCACATCTCGCCTGCGGAGACTTACGACCCGGAGTTGCGCAAACTGGCGATCCAGACGATCAAGGACCACGGCATTGTATGTCACGAGAAGGGAACTGTGGTCGTTATCCAGGGCCCGCGCTTCTCGACCAAGTCGGAAAGCAAGTGGTTCCACGATGCCGGTTGGGAAGTTATCAACATGACGCAGTACCCGGAGGCTTATCTGTGCCACGAGATGGGCATGGCGGTGGTCAATATCTCTCTGATTACGGACTACGACAGCGGCGTCCACGCCGGGGCTGAAGCGGTTAATGCAACCGACGTTCTTGCCGTTTTCCAATCAAACTCAGAGAAGATCAAGAAAGTGGTTTTGGACCTTATTGGCAGACTCCCGAAGGACTTGTCCACGATCGGGTCGAAAGGTTCCTTGAAGTTCAGCCGAGGCGATGGCCATGCCGCCACTGCAGAAGATATTCGGCTGTTTGAAGTCTTGGATTGAAATGACGCTGCTCGCAACAATCGCCGCCTTTTTCGCCCTAAGTTCCGCCCAAACTGCGGCCCCGCCGCAGACGGTGAAGCTGGCAGGTAGGGACGTGGCGATTGTTTTTCCGAAGGCGCCCACGGATACGGAGCCATCGGCTGAGTATTTGAATTGGCATGGATGGGCGTTTTTGCCGGAGGGAAAGAGGACCCCAGGCATGGTCCTGGTTCCTAACTCCTGGCCAGGATTTGATGAAACGCTGGCCAAGTTAGCGACTGTGGACAAGCCAATCGCCTGGCACACAAAAATCATCATCTATCGCCAGATGGATATTCTAGAGTCGAGAGTCGACGGTTCGGTCTACGAGAGACGATCGAGCCTCGAGGATTCGCAAATTAAGAGTACGCTCGAGGCGGTCGCGCGCTTCATGCAATTAGTGAAGGTGTTTTCCGACGTGAAGATCGCCATTTTGCCTGACGTGGTCATCGAGGATGAGCCCTTTGAACTCAGTACCTCGGTCGAATCCACGTCTCTGAACCAAGCCGTCTCTGATTACTGCGACGCCCGTGTCAATCAAGGCTCCTTTGACGCTGACGATAAGGTTTTTCGTGGGCCTTACCAGACCGTTCTAAGCCTAGAGCCGGCATTAGCGCCAATGGATGGAATGTCAATGCTTGAGGGGGTGATCAAGCAGGTCCCAATATTGTTTGCGAGCACTGCCACCATTGAAGGACAGTTGGATGTGGCAACCTATCGAACGTGGCTGTGGAGCTTCGAGAATCTGGCGACGGCGAAGCATATCGAAGGTTCGCGGGAGCGCACGCCCGCTGGTAATGATGGCTTTGGAAGTCCTGACATTTTTGCACCTCCATCGCTTTGGGCGGAAGTGGCGGATTTGAATCCACCCGATGCCGATTCGCTCACTAAGCGGATTCAAGCAGAAGTTGGACCAGGCATTTGGGACACGCCTGTTGTTCAACCCGCTACGAGCTATCACTCACAGAATGTGACGGGAACGTTGCAGCCAGATACCGATCGAGGGACTGTTTTGCGTTATGCCGAAAAGGGCCTTTCGCGCTCCGGGGCGCTTGTCTCCCCGGAGGCTTTGCACAAGGTCGAAGACGCAAATTACCTTAGCTTTTGGGTCAAGTCAAGTTCTCATGAGCCCCTTGCTTTGCGTCTCGGAAAGTTCCGAGAACCGCTTTATCAAATTGCCGTCGGACGAGACGCCCAGGCGCCGGTTGGAGGTTTTTCAATCGGTTCCAAGGGGCTATCGCCTAGGATCGATATAACGGAGACGGCGTTCAAGCCGGACGGCACTTGGCAACGGATAGTTGTGGACCTTTCCAAGACAAATTTGAAGGAATTCTCCCAGATCGAAATCGGCCCCTCTCAAAGCGACCTCTACGCAGAACGACAGCAGCTCGGCCCCATCGTTTACGACTTCGACAAGTTCGAACTCCTCAAAACGCTCGAACCTGGCGTAACCGAAACCCTCGCTCAGCCCATCACCCCCGATTTCGACTCCAAAGAGCCGCAAGCCCGAATCCTTGCCCTTCAGGAGTACGTCAAGAACCCAACGCCTCAGGCGAAACCACAAGCCCTCAAGCTCCTAAGCGATCTCGATGACAACGTGCGGCTAAACGCGGTCATCATGATCGGCAAATTGAAGGACCCTGAAGCCGAGCAGCCGCTTACGATTGCCGCCGTCAGCTTGGACCCCAGAATCGACGAGGCGGCGATGAATGCACTGGCGGCCCTCAACACGGATTCGGCGTGGATGACTATTCGGCATGCGCTCCTCTCTGGAACAACCGACTTGGCAAGGATCACGGCAGCCAAGCTGCTAGGGGCTAAGAAAGATCCAACGCTTGCTGGCCCGATCTCCGTGCTCATGGCCCAACGGAGCTGGCAGGTACGGCGAGCAGCGGCGGAAGCGATCTCGGGAATTCCGGGCAAAGAAGCCTCCATCATCCTCATGACGTTCCTCAACGATCTGGACCCATCAGTCAGGCTCGCAGTGACTAAGGGCGCCGATGTGAACGAGGAGTATGTTTGCAACAAGCTCCTGTATTCGCAGGTGAATGACACCAGCGATGCCGTGCGTGCCTGGAGCAGCCTTAGGCTCATTACCTCGCCAATAGCGTCGTTCAAGAGCGAGGGCTATAAAGGCGTACGCGACGACAGCCGGGGAGTACGAATTCTAATTCTTCAGCAACTCGCAGCTCATCCGAGTGAAGAGCATCGACAAGCAATTAGGATTGCCGTCGCCGATTCGGACCCTGGCGTTCGAGCCGCTGCGCTGGCGGCGTTTGCCACCATCCCAGGGATTGTTTCAAACGACGAGATTGCGAACACGCTGCACGACAAGCATCCGTGGGTCCAAGAGGCTTTGGTGGAACTTGCGCTGGCCAAAAAGTTGTCGCTACCTAAGGAGACAATTTTGGACTTACAATCAAGCGTTGACAAAACGGTTGCCGAAAAGGCGAAGGGACTAGCAGGATGAAATTGGTAATGGGTTGCGACCATGCAGGGTTCTTAATGCGAGAGGGTCTCGCCAAATGGGCCGAGGCTCAAGGTCACCAAGTTGTGAAGGTTGGCGCAACGAGCGAGGAGCCATTTGACTATCCCATCGCCGCGGATCTAGCCGTAGCAAAGCTCTTAGGGAAAGAGGTCGATTTCGGCGTCCTTGTGTGCGGTTCGGGCATCGGCATTACCATTCGAGCCAACCGCTACCCCGGCATCCGCGCAGCGCATTGTGTCGATGAGTCTATGGCGGCCATAACGCGGGAGCACAACCATTCGAACATGCTCAGCGTTGGCGAGCGCGAGATTGATCAGGCTTTGGCAGAGCGCATCCTGAAGACTTTCCTCGAGACTCCCGAAGACAATGCAGAGCGCCACGTTCGCAGGATCCATGAGCTCGACGCCGCACTTGAGGAAGATTTACAACGTACTAAGTGAAAGAGCATGAGTGATTACAAGAAGTCGGTTACCTCTGCGGTTGGCGTTTTAGCCGCCGTTTTTGCAGTTTTAGGCGGCAACGTATGGCGTAACCATGTGGAAAGCCCTGCAGGCGCCAATTCCTTTACGTTAGACAATCTATTGGCCTCCAAGAACGCCGATTCCGACGTTGGCGAAGTGGACTTCTTCCATGAGATGACCAAGTTGCTCAAGCGCGAATATGTTGATCCGATTTCGGACGACCAAAAGTTGGCCGCTGGAGCCGTGCGCGGCATGATCGGCAGCCTTGGCGACCCTGACTCCCTTTACTTCGACAAGGATCAGTTCAAGACTTTTAACAACGCGCGAAATGGCAATTACGAAGGAGTGGGCGCCGAATTCGCCTTGCGAATCAGTTCACCAACCGGCCCCAATAACCGCGCCGGAATTTTGCCGGGACCAAATGAAGCGGACGCCGCTCCGTCTCCTGAGGCTCCAATAACGGTTCCCGAACTTGTGGTGACTGCAGTTATCCCTGGGGGATCGGCCGACAAGGCTGGCGTTAGGACGGGAGACGTGGTTTCGTACGTCGACAATCGATGGATCGTTGACAGCGAAGCGATCGTTAGGTTTCGAACAGCGCAGAAAGCGGTGGCGGCAAACAAAATGAGCCATACCGACTACGCCGCACTGCACAAAGACCTAAGAGTTCGCTTTGACACGAGCATTTTGCCGTTGCGAGCCCGGGACATCCTCCAAACGGGGGATAAAGGCAGCATTGATGTTGTGTGGAAGCGTGCGGGCGAGACCCGACACACGGTATTGCCTAGGGCCAAGATCGCCGAGCAGCCCTTCCAGCTCTCAGGCAACGAGGTTCGCAAATTGTATTTCACTGACGGAGCTTCCGAAAAGCTCAGCGAAGCCGCCGCAGGTAAGAAGATTTTGACCATAGACCTGAGGAACAACGTGAACGGCGATTTTCAGGAGATGCGCCGATGCCTTGCGGTCATTGCTCCAGCCGGAGAATACGGCTTTGTAACGGCTGATAAAGAAAAGAAGCCTCAGGCGATTTCGGTGGGTAAAGGCAATAGCAGCGCGCCAAAAATCACTTTGATCGTGGATAAGAGCACCGGCGGCGTCGCTGAAATTTTCGCCCTTGCTCTTAAGAGCAAGGGGCTCGCAAAGATCAACGGCGGAGACATGTCCTCAGACAAGAACGTCATTGAAGTGTTCAGCTTGCCCGATGGCTCTGGGTACTCGCTGGTGAACGGACGGTACACGCAAACCGCGGCTGCGAAGCATGCGACTGCCTCGCGTTCAAAGCGGCACGCTGTTGCTTTGCTGATTCCAACAGGAGGTCTGGCATGAAACGAATCGTACGGCCGATTTTCTTCGTTTTGACACTTGTCGTATGCTTCGGAGTTGGATATTCCTGGCGAAATCTGCGATCTGGCGAGCTTCCAACCGCAGATGCCATGAAAGCCTTGGTATCCGGCCAACCCGACGGAAAGCCGATGGCGGCCGACGATATTTTCAAGCTTGCCTACAACCGTGTTGAAACCGACTACTACAAGGCAGTGGTTCCGAAGCAGTTGAAGTACGCAGGGATCGAGGGAATGATGAGTTCCCTTGGTGATCCGCACACTCTATTTCTGCCGCCTGTGGCTGCTAAAGAATTCGACAACGACACGCAGGGTAACTTCGTGGGCGTTGGCGCTCGGTTAGGGAAGGACCCGTTGGGCGCTAAGGTTACAAGTTCCTTTGAAGACGGCCCAGCTTACGCCCAGGGTCTGCGCATTGGCGACACGATCACGGCCGTAAACAACAAGTCGGTGGTTGGGATGACGGTTGACGACATCATCAGCCTGATTCGCGGCCAAGAGGGCACAATCGTGAACCTCACGCTCATCAAGCCAAACGTCGAGAAGCGCAAGGTCATCGCAGTCCGCCGATCAACGATCATCATGCCAACAGTGGACGGGCAGTATTTGAAAGATAGCGGCGTGGGGCTCCTAACTGTAACGCAGTTTTCTGAGCCGACGACGCACCAGTTCGATAATGCCCTTGATAAGCTTGAAAAGGACGCGCCGAACGGCCTCAAGGGGCTGGTAATTGATCTGCGCGGAAATCCGGGCGGATTGCTGGAAACGGCGGCAGATATGCTTTCTCGATTTGCCGACGACAAGATCGTCGTAAAGATGAAGATGCGCGATGGCAAGGAAGAGTACGCAAAGACTCTGAGCGGCCTAAAGCGTGATATTAGCTATCCGATCGTGATTCTCATGAACGAGGATTCGGCGAGCGCAGCGGAGATTTTCGCTGGCGTTCTGCACGACTACGGTCTGGCCACGCTTGTTGGCGACCACTCGTACGGCAAAGCTTCTGTGCAAAACATTTTCAAACTGCGCGACGGCTCAAGCGCCAAGATCACGATCGCCCGTTATTTCTTGCCAAGCGGTAGGGATATTGGACGCAAGGTCAACGATGATGGCGTCTACATCAGCGGTGGCCTGGACCCCGATGTGAAGGCGGGCCTCGACCCCGATGACACGACGATTGCGCTTGACGACGTAAAGACCGATACCCAGCTTCAGGCGGCGTTGAAAGTCATTCACGACAAGCAGTAGGGGCGTTGCTATCTTCTCTTTGAGTGTAGTCGCCAGATGGTTCGTGCCTGCGTTCGGAAGCCTTGACCTGATCTTTATTTCAGACGCGGGCACAAGCCATCCCGCGACTACACCTAGCCAGGGCACTTGTAACTAGCCCTTCGGATCAACCCAAGCGCGTAGACCGTCGCCGACGAAGTTCAGAGCGAAGATGGTTACGCTGAGAATGAGGCAGGGCCAGACTAGGGCATAGGGGTGCGAATTCATGTCGGACCTCGCGTTGTTAATCATCGTTCCCCAGCTTGGTGTTGGCGGCTGAACGCCAATGCCAAGGAAACTCAGGGTGGATTCGGCAAGGATAGTGCCCGAAAGCTCCACCATGCTCACTGCTAGCAGAATGCCCCAGAGCTGGGGCATGATGTGCTTTCTCACCAAATAGGCCTTGGAAGCGCCGCTGGCTTGCGCGGCGACGACGAACTCCCGGTCCTTCAGTGTCGCCACCTGCGTTTTCACAAGCCGGGCCACAGAGGGCCAGGCGGTGATGGATAGGGCAACAATGACGGGAAGCACGCTCGGCCCGCCGATCGGCTCAAATAGAGCCCCTATAGGGCCTACGTTCTTGGCGGAGACGACACCAACGATGAGGATTGCGAGCAGGATGTCGGGAAAGGCGAACATCCCATCGGTAAAACGCATCAACGGGTTGCTGATCCACTTAGGTGCGTAGATACCGGTTACGCCCACCAAAACACCAACAAGGATGCTTAGCGACTGGACGATGATGCCAACAGTCAGCGAGATGCGCGCGCCAAAGGCGAGGCGAGTCAGAACGTCCCGCCCAAGTTCGTCCGTGCCAAGCCAATGTGCCGACGAGCCCAACAGATTAGGCTTATCAACCGGGTTTAAGTAGCTGTACCGGAAGTAAGGTCCGAAGATCGCAAAGAGGATCAGGCACGCAAGGTATGCAAAGCCGATCCACAGCAAGACGTCGCGTTTCTTCAAATCTGGGACTCCCGAATCCGCGGGTCTAAGATGGGGAGCAGGATATCGACGAGGAGGTTAACGACGATGAACATGGCGCCAGTGAGCAGGATGCACGCTTGAAGGACCGGAGTGTTGCCTGTCTGAATTGCCTCAATCGTCTCCCGACCAAGTCCCGGCAAGATGAAGAACCGCTCGACAACAAACGAGCCAGTTAACAGGAATCCGAAGCTGGTGCCGATCGAAGTTATCACGGGCAAGATGGCGTTGCGCAGTGCATGTCGGAAGATAAGCGAACCTCTTGGGACACCCTTGGCGATTGCGGTCCGGATGAACTCCTGCTGCAGTGTCTCAATCATGCTCACGCGGGTTAGTCGGGTAAGCAGCGCCCCTGGCCGCATTGCAAGAACAACCACTGGAAGGATCAAATAGTAGGAATCTGGAACGACGCGCGTTACCTCCCATGACTGCGGAAGCTGGTCTAGCTTAAGGCAGAAAATATAGACGAGCAACGGCCCGAGCACGAAATTGGGCAGCGTGACGCCTAGCGTACTGAACGTCAGCACCATCCGGTCACCGAAGCGGTTTTGGAACACTGCGGCGATCGTTCCCAGCAGGATGCCGACGATGGCGGCGACGAGCATTGCACAGAATGCCAGGCGCAAAGTCATGGGAATGTCGCGGGCAAGAATGTCCCGAACCGGCTCTTTGATGCCGTAATAGCTAGTGCCGAACTCGCCGTGAACAGTGTCGTTAAGCGAGCGGACATATCGGATGGGCCAGGGCTTGTCCAGACCCATGTTGTGGCGAATTCTCTCGACGGTTTCGGGGGTCGCTTTTTCACCTGCAAGGACCACTGCGGCATCGGGCGCAGCCGCGTTTGCCACGAAAGTGACAAACGAAATGAACAACAGGCTCAAGAGCCCGAAGAGGATTCGCAGGGAAATGGCCTTGGCAAGCCGCACGGCACAGAATTATACGCTGCAAGGGCTGCTTAAAGCGTTACGGTATTGCGGTGTTACGGTATTACGGGTGTTGCGACGTCGTGGGGCTACGGCGTTACGCCTCGGAGTTGCCCAATTGCGGTGTTCGTTGATGTCGCCCACTTGACATCGAACTTCCCGTCGACCCTGAAAGGGTCAAAGATAATAGCCTGGGGTCGAAGACCCCAGGGAGACAGCCACCGACCGGACCCCGGAGGGGTCCCAGAACGATCGCTATTTGCTAATAATCGTTACCGACTCGACTCGGTCGCCCTTCTGAAGGGTTCTCATCACGTCCAAACCTTCGACGACTTTCCCAAAAACCGTGTACTTGCCATCCAAGAATTTCGAGGACTCCAGGACGAAGAAGAACTGGCAGTCGCCCCCATTTCTATCCTTCGGCGGACTGGCCAAAGCGACGGCGCCCTCATCATGCGACATTCCGTTATCTTCGAATGGAATCTTGTTGCCGGTGCCACCGCTTCCCATACTCGGATCGTCTAGGTTGCCTGACTTTGAGGCCGGATCTCCTACTTGAGCAATGAACGGACGCGGTGTGCGTACCACCTTATGGAATCGTTGCCCGTCATAAAAGCCGCTCTTCGCAAGGTCCAAGATATGTGCTGACGTCTTGGGGGCTTCTTTCGTGAAGATATGAATGAAGATATTCCCCCGGCCGGCTACGACGACCTTCATCACGGTCTCGCCAGGCTTGACCGCATAGTCTTGGTCAGCAAACGCCATAAGGGGCGTGGCCGCGAAGATGAAGAGCAAAAAGGCAAGAAGGGAACGCATCGCCATAAAGTGAGACGAGTAAGTGTGGCTTAGGTCTTCAACAAATGGCTAGTCCGCCAATTGTCGTCCGTAGCCGTCCACCTTGATTCCGCCGGCGAGGATGATGATTCCGTCGATCCAAGGCCACAGGATGCCCACGCCGCAGGTGAAAATCGTGACGATCATCTGCAGGGCGCCGATCGCCGCATAACCCAAATACATCCGCCCGACGCCTGGAATTGCATTGAGTACGCCGCCCAAGACCCGACTCTTGTCGCTGCGCACACCGCCGTAGAATTGCTGCTGCAAAGGATAGCCCTGTTGGATTGGCGTCAAGGAAGGCGAACCGGCCATTTGCCTTGGAGCGGGCTGCGTCATTGGCTTTGGGGGCGAACCTGGAGGAGGTGGCGGGGCAACGAAGGGATCGATGATGCTAAAGCTTTGTACGAGCTCGGGAATCTTATCCGCTGGGAGCCAATCGGTCATGCCCGATTTCCAGACGTAGGTTTCGCGGGCAATTACTCCGCCTTCGATGAGTTCGGAGATTTGGTCACGCGTAAGTGGGCCCAGCTGACCATAGTGCCCAATGTAAAACCACTCTGCCACGCGTAACTCCTGACGACTTCCAGTCAGATAAACAGTATGTACCGCATTGAGGATTCGTTGCGGGTCGATATGCCCAATTTGGGTATTGGGTATTGGGTATCAGGATCGGCGTCCAAACACCTCATAACCAATACCTAATACCTTGCACCGGTCCCGGTAAACTCCCCCCAATGTCCGTTCGAGTTCGATTTGCTCCCAGCCCTACCGGCATGCTTCACGTCGGCGCCCTTCGCGATGCGCTGTTCAAATATCTGTATGCCCGCCACGAAGGAGGGACCAATATCTTTCGCATCGAAGACACGGACCGTACCCGTTATGTGGCAGATTCGGAAGCTGAGTTTGTCGAGAGCTTGAGGTGGGTTGGGATTGATTTTCAGGAAGGGCCACATGTTGGCGGGCCCTTCGGACCGTATAGGCAAAGCGAGCGCAAGGAAGCGGGAATCTACGACAAGTGGATTCAAGAGCTGATGAAGCTAGGTCACGCCTACAAGGCTTTCGAGACTTCCGAGGAGCTTGAGGAGATGCGCGAGTACCAGCAGATCAACAAGCAACAGATCGGATATTACGGCGGCGCCTGGCGAGATGCCAAGCCCGAGCAAGTTGCTGAAATCGAGGCGGCGGGGAAGCCGTATGTAATTCGGCAGCGCATACCCCGGGGCCAAACCATTGTGATCGAGGACCTTATCCGCGGTCGTATCGAATGGGACTCGGACACCGTCGATGACCCGGTGCTCATCAAGGCCGATGGGATGCCGACCTATCACTTCGCCTCGATGGTCGATGACCACCTGATGGAAATCACCCACATCATTCGCGGCGAGGAGTGGATATCGTCAGCGCCAAAACACGCCTGTCTCTTTGATGCCTTTGGCTGGCAGAGGCCCATTTTCGTGCACTGCCCGGTGATCAAAGGCAAGGACGGCAAGAAGCTCAGCAAACGCCATGGAGCTACGCGGGTGCTCGACTACAGGGCTGAGGGCTATCTGCCCGATGCGCTCATCAACTTCGTCGCCTTGATTGGCTGGTCGCCGGGTGGCGATCTGGAGATGATGAATCGGGACGAACTCGTTCGCGAATTTACGTTGGATGGTTTGCAGCCTTCGCCGGGCATGTTCGACATGGACAAGCTGCGGTCGATGAATGGCGATTACATTCGGGCGACTAGCATCGACGATCTTTTCGAGGCGTTGATGGTCTACGCGGAGAATCCTGAGACGGACAGCTATTGGGAGAACTATGAGCCAGAGGGAGATTTAAAGATCGATGCCCCGGCAATCCGCTCCGCGCTGCAGACCCTGGTCAAGGCAGCTGTGGCTGACCCGGTTTATGCGAAGCAAGCCGTCCAACTGGAGCAGGAGCGGGTGACCACCTTCGCAGACTTCGGCCTCGCCACGGAGTTCTTCTTCCTAGACGAGCCCCCGATGGATGAGAAGGCGATGGACAAATACTTCCGCGCGGAGTATGTTCGCGAGCTATTCACCACGCTGCTCGGAATCTTCGAGGATAAGTTGGAGATGTCGGTTGAAGAGTGCGAGAAGGTTGTTCGCGACTATGTAGCGGCCAAGGAATTTGAGAAGCCAGGCCCCGTGGTTCACCCTGTAAGGGTTGCATTGACGGGGAAGACGTTTGGACCGGGATTGTTTGAGCTCATGTCGCTACTCGGCCCGCAGCGGATGATGGCCAGGCTGCGTCGAGCATTGACGTTGCTGTAGACCGTCCTCCATTACATTTCGCGTGTAGTCGCAGGATGATTCGACGCAGTCTCTCTAAGAGAATTGCACGGTTTGTTCCTGCAACGAGAGTTTGCCGGCTGCCATTCGCGAACTCCGTGTGGGGAATCTAAACGTCAGAGCTAATTGATTGTGGGTCACATCGTTATCTGCGATTGAGAAGCTCTCTATCCAGTTGGCAACGGGCGATTGGTCCGAAGCAATTAGCGCCTCCAGCCAGATCCCTCTCACAGAGTTCGGGATGACAGTCGCAACCAACAAGACGAGAAGGGACTTCCTCGAGCCATCTACCGACTACATTCCGGACATAGCCAGGCGCAGAAAAGCACTCTCTCGACGATAATCGGTAGTCTTCTCCAATGGCTGATCGACTTGGATTCGTGGGACTTGGCGTGATGGGTGCGCCTATGGCCGGGCACTTGGCTCGCGCCGGACACGAAGTGTCCGTTTGGAACCGAACAACCTCAAAGGCGGAAGCGTTGAAAGGGTCTGGCGTCAATGTTGCTACTAGCATTGGCCATTTGGCGGCAACCTGCGACATCATTTTCATTTGCGTGAATCGCTCGGAAGATGTGTCGGAAGTGGTGCACTCCTGCCTGCCAACCGCAAAACCCGGCACTCTTTTCGTCGACCATTCAACCATCGCGCCTGCTGCGGCCCAGCAACTCGCGGAAGAGCTGAAAGAAAAGGGTTGCGGGTTTGTGGATGCGCCGATAACGGGCGGCAGTATGGGCGCGCAGAAGGGGCAGCTTACGGTTTTCTGCGGCGGCTCCAAGGACGATGTAGACCGTGCCCTGCCTTACATCCAAGCCTACGCCAAGCGTGCCGAACGGGTTGGAGATTCGGGCCGGGGACAAATGATGAAGCTTGCCAACCAGATTGCCGTAGGCGGGGCGCTGATGGCCTGCTGCGAGACCCTGAGCTTCGCAAAGAAGGCTGGCCTCGACCTGGCGCTCGCCAAGGATATGATTGGCGGCGGCGCTGGTGGGAGCTGGGCGTTTGATAATTACGGCCCCAAGGTGTTGGCGCGGGACTGGTCGCCAGGTTTCAGCGTGAAGAACCAACGCAAAGACTTTGCTTACTGTAAAGAAGCCGCCCGCGAAGTGGATGCCGCGATTCCCGGAACTGTCTTGGTCGATGATCTTTTGGCACAATTAGACGCAGAGGGGCATTCTGAATGGACAACTGCCGCCCTTTACGACGTCCTCCTCAGGATGAGTGATCAAGCCTAATGGTTCTCGCTTCAATTCTTCTTGCCGTAGCGCAGGGGTCCCCTGTGCAAGTATTCGACGACTGCGTTGCCGCGACGCGAGGTGCTACCGCGGCCTCCTTCACTGCTGACGTCCTGACCAAGGCTCAAGGAAAAGAGTTTCACAACGTCTACACGGTCAAATACCGTCAGCCAGGGACGCTTTTCATACGCGTCCACGCGCTCAAGACGGGAAGCCAACCGGCATCTGATCGCTCATATCTGATCAACGGAACCAAGCTCGTAGCTATGGACGCGGACTCTGGCGAGTACCTCACCAGACAGTTCACGGGCAAAAAGAATCTTGCCGAGCGCGCGGTGGAATTGCTTGGCGCGCTTGATGATAGTGTGCGGTTTCAGCTTGTTCCTGACGACTTGGCAAAGTTCTTTGGTGACTTCAAGAAGCTAAAGGATTGGGTTTATTCGCCTTACAAGAATGGGCCCGTTTTGCAGCGCGTTGTCGTAGGCAAGTCGAATGTAAAGTTTGAGTTCGACAAACACACCTGGTTGCGGACTGTACGCATTTCGGCGCCATCCTCGCTCCTTTCTTGGAGTTACAAGTACAACCTTGCGCCCAAAGCCATTTCGATGGCCATTCCATCCAGCTACAAAAAGGTGGATTCCTTCCTGGCCGTTAATGCCCCGATTGCCCGATTCAAAACGGCTGCGGCGAGCAGATTGTGGGATCAGGCGATCAGGGCCTATTCGCATTTGACGGCAGCTTCCATGATCGTATCGAATTTGGGTCAATCTACCCGCGTGATATTCAGTGGGACGCGAGCAATGCAGAAGCAGGATGGGCTCACGTGGTCCTTCGATGGCCATGCGTTGTCGCTCGTTCGAAACGGCCACTTTATGCGAGGACAGGTGCCTCCGAGTCTGATTCCAGCTAAAGTTGGCTCGGACATTGAACCTACGCTGCAGGCGTGGGCCCTGCACAAGAACCCCGCGAGGGCACTCTCGTCGCAGCAGTTGACCGTTCGCTTGGCCGGGATCGTCAAGATTGGCGGCGTCACCTGTGATCTCGTCGAGTTTTCAAGCCTCACGACCCAAGTGTCCGTTTTGGTCCGGCGCACCGATCACCTATTTGCCCGAGTGACAAGTGAGAGCAAGGATGCGAAAGGGCGGAGGCTATCCGGTCTGGATCGAGAAATCACTTACACGACAATCAATAGGCCGATACCGGCAAGCGCCTTTGTATTGAAGCCGGCGACTGGGCAAGCCGTCGAGAAGCTCCCGTAGATTCACTTCGAAGCCGCTTGGCTGCTATCGGTGGATGATTCGGTGCTGTTCATTGCGTGGTACCTGGGTAGAGGAGGACGTCATCCCGAGGCACTCGGGGGACCGTGATCGCAAGCACGGCGTTCTCGCAAGAGCGCGGCGTAACCAAAAACGGTCCCTCCACTTCGCCTTGCTGCGGTCGAGATGACGATCCTTGCGTCCTGGGTCCTAATAGCTGCCGAATCGCTCTTCGCGAAGCTGGACCCTGTGGAGCAAAGCAACGGCTTTGTCCAGAGGATCGTCCGCTAGGCCCGCCTTGGCAACTCGAGGGTCCTTGGCGTCTAGGTCGGGCGTGACTCCGTTGTTCTCCAGACGAAGGCCCAAGGCGCTTACGTAATCCGTAATCGGATACTGGAGTTGGTAGCCGTGTGGCAACTGCGCCATGACCGAAACAAGCACCTTGCCGGCTGATTTCTCACCAACGATCGGCGCCTGAAGCGTCTCTTTCAAAGCCTGAGCGGCGATCTCAGATGCACTGCCGGAGCCGTTGTTAACGAGCACAGCCAAATGGCCAGTGAAAACGGACTGCTTGTTTTGCTGTGGCTTCACCTTATGAGGTGCCCAGCTTGCGATTTTGGAAAGATCACTGGCGTCTCCGTGGGTGTCGTCGAGGTACTGCTGAACAACCTTCTTTGAAACGAACGTGCCGATTGGCTTGTCTGCAGGAATAAAGAATCCGAGGAGATGACACATGCTGACCACTGTGCCGCCACCGTTATTGCGAAGATCGAGCACGATGTTCTTAGCCTTCGCACCCTGGGCCATCAACTCTTCGACCCTCTGGCGGTCGTAGCTTAAGTCGAAGGTAGGAATCTTCAGAACGGCGGTTTTCTTGTCGATCCAGGTTAGGGTCGGCGGGAAGACGGTTGAGAACTTGCGGCGTGTCAGCGTTGCTTCCTTGTCTCCACCTTCAAACTTCGTGAACTTGATTTTGAGTTTTGTTCCTTCGTCGCCAACCATCGCTCCTGCGAACTCAGGTTTCTTGCCATCGACTTCTGTGATTACATCGCCCGGCTCTAGTCCCGCTTCCTCGGCAGGAGTCTTCGGGAATACGGTGTGAACAAGAAGGGTTTGATCCTTGTACTGAGCTAGGATTCCAATGCCGATAGCGGCGCTGTTTCTTCGCTGTTCAACCATGGCCGGCGTAAACAGAACGATGTGGCTGTAACCGAGCTTATCTAGAGCGCCACTAACCGCATTGCGGAAGGCGTCTTCGGTGTCTGCTTTGTCAATCTTTTCCTTCTCGGAAGCCAAGAAGCCGTCGATCTTTGTGAAATCGGCTCCGGGCACGTAAGCATTCGCCTCGAGGGTCTTTTCGACGCTTTCGACGACATCAGCCTTGGTTGTCTTATCAACGTCTCCTTGAGGCTGAGCGGCTCCGAGAAGGGCTACACAGCCAACGATAAGTCCCACACGGCCCAAGCTGAAAATCGATTTCAAGTTCATGTCTGAGATTCCTTACGTTAAATTGACGGCTGTTTGCTCCGAGCGATCCATTAGAAAGCGCTAAAAGGCCCAGTTAAAATGGGCTTACTCTTGGGAGACTTCAACGCTGATGCCAATGGTGGCAATGATCTCGCTTGCTGTACGGCATTCCTTTTCGCCGCCGCAATGAACGACAGACTTGCCTAGGCGGTCGATCTCCCAGGTCTCAATTGCCGCTTCTTCTTCGGTGCAATGGGTGGCGATCATGAGGATCATCACGACTTCGTCGTAGGTGTTAGTTTCGTTATTGAAGACGGTAACAATCCAGCCGTCACCCTTGAGGCTACGGTCGGTATTTTCGACGTCAGGCCGCTCAATAGTTCCTGGTAAGCCTGACACTTAGCCTTCCTCCCATTCACGCGAAACCTCTGTCTTAACGCCGATCGAAGAGATGATACGCGCGGCGTCTTCGCAAACTTCCTTGGAATCGAAATGAACTGGCGCCTTGCCGAAGGTGTGGGCTTCCCAGGTTTCAATGGAAGCCTCATCCAAGTCGCACCCGGTTGCCTGGACCAGAATGTAAATGACCTCATCAACCGAATTAGTTGGGTTGTTGAAGATGGTCACCATCCAGCGGCCGTTAGTCTTACTGCCTTCCAGTTCTCTTGGTTCTAGTACGGTTTGGCTCATTTCGATGCAATTTATGGGGCTGCGGGCGACGCGCAGCAACGCGTCACCGTTACATTTTATCCGCTTCCATGGAAAAGACCCAAATTTGTTAGGCGTCTTGACCGGCTGGCCTTCTTACTATGACTCCTAGAAGACCTACGATAAGTATAACTGTGAGCGGCCAAAGCGCAGGTCCTCTGGGTTGATAGTTAAACACAACCGTGTGGTCTCCCGCCGACAAATCGACCTCACGCCAGAGTGTTCCCTTAAGCTCTGCAGCCTTGCCGTCCACTTGCACTCCCCAGCCAGGCATGTTTCGATCCCTTAGAGTTAACAGCCCTGGACCACTTGCTTTGGCTGTAACACTCTGATAGTCTTCCTGTGTAATTTGGGCTGTGCCGATGGGCGTTGAAGCCCGGCCAGGGCCAGCTATGGGGGTTTTCACAACGCTGCCATCCGGCGCCCTTTGCCATACCTCTGTGACGCCGGACTCTGCCAATCTTTTAGAATCAACCGAGGGCTTTATGAACATCATGTTGCCATTTTCGGGCGGCGCGGGGTCCATGCGGTTGACGGACTTTAGGTACTGGACTGTGTCGTTGTGGAGGAGGGAATCATAGCCCCCAAGTTCGTGGGCGCGGCTGAGGCTTGCCGTGTTTGGCGGAAGGATTGCCTCCTTTGGCGGACCGAACAAGCCCCAGTGGCCGTTTATAGCGGCAATTCTTGCGTTTGGCTCAATTTGGACGGGCTCAAGCGGATGACCAGTCGGGACGATATTGAAGATGTAGAAGGTGCCAATTAGGATTGGAGCAGCAACGGCAAACATTTTCGTTTTCGGGTTCCGCGTGTGGAGGCCGAAAAGGACGAGCAGAGCTGTTATCGCTCCCAACAGCATCGAAGATCTTGCGAGTGCACGCGAACTGTCCCACACGAAAGCAACCTGTTCGGGTAGTTCCGGTGCAATCAAGATCGTGAGGATGAAAATTGCGGCGAGGACAACGAGGACGGCATGCCGGATGAAATTCGCGCGATTCGATTCCTCAAAATTTCTGAATCCCAAGGCCGCAAGCGCGCACCCGCACATGACGAAGAGAACCTCAATCCTTGCCGGTGACCCGGATGCTGACCACCCCGGGACTCCAAAATAGAGTAATCGGTTCAGCGGCGTGCCAAACGCTATAAGAAGGGCCAGCAAGCCGACCGCGGCTATCGGCCACAGCTTCCGGGACCTCCATGGAACACGGACCATTAGGGCGAATACTAGTAAGCCGATGCAGATTGCTGACTCGGCAAAGTTGGCGCCAGGCTTGACGTATTGAGGCCAATAGGCCGACGTCCTGCCTGCTTCGCTTGTAGCCCAAGTTCTTGGGTTGCCATCGTCGTTTGGCAGCGCGACGGTGGAGGCTTCCCATAACTGAAGAGCGTTGCCCACATAGGCTTGATAGCCAATCTCAGTTGGAGCGGTCTTGCGGTGTGAAAATTTGCTGTAATCCAAAACAGGGATCAATTGAGGAGCGGCTATCAGTCCCCCTAAAGCCATTGCTCCAACCCCAAGCAACAGGGCAGCCTTGCCGGTCTTGAGCTTTGCGATTCCTAGTGCCAGCAGTGCAAGCGTCGCAGCCATGAGCCCATAGGCACAGAATTGGAGATGGCCAGCTAGGAACATCATGCCCGTTGATAACGCCAGCAAAGCGAAGGGGCGCAAGCGTTTTTCGCTCTCGAAAAGCCAAAAAATAGCTGCCAGCATCCAGGGAATCCAAGAACACGTCTCGATGACGCTCGGAAGGGCCGTCCACGCGAGCATGAACGTACTAAGCGCAAAGCTTGCACCGCCAACTGTCGCGCCTACGCGATTCGCTCCTAGGCGCCGAGCGAGGAAATAGACGCCAAGGCCTGCCCAAGCCAGGTGGAACCAGGCAAGCAAAGTTATGCCGAGGGCAGTTGGAAGATGAGAAACTCCAATCAACACGTGCGGCGGATACAGCCCACCCGACTGGGAATTCGCAAGCAGCGGGTAACCAGCCAGTTCGTAGGGGTTCCATAGAGGCATCTGGCCATGCCCCCAACTGTCAAACACCATGTCCCTCCAGGGATAGAACTGGAGCACGCTATCGGCCTGAAGCACATCCCACGGCTGATCGGGGGAGGGACCATTCCAGGGCGCCATCTGCCGGATTTCATCGAACGGGCCAATTGCCTGGCCCAAAAAAACGCAGCGCCACAAGGGCAACAGCGGCAAAAGGGCAAAAAAGATTATTGGCCAGATGCGTTGCAGCCGCTGCATGGTGGACAGCATAGCCCAACGACCCAATTAAATCGCCGCTAAGGATGGAATCAGCGCTATCAAATGCGATACGAGCGATCGCATTTGGTTAAGAACTCATTGCTATTTAATCGCAGTAGACGGCTTGCTGCTGTGCTTTCTCGTGGTTAGGGTTTTGTTTAAGAACTTCTCTGAAATTTGCACAAGCTTCGTCTTGCATGCCCAACATCATCTGCGTCATAGCTAGATCATATCGGACGCCCTGGTTATTGGGAAACCGCTCAACTAAATCGCTAAGGGTTGTTTGTGAACTTTCGAAATCTCCTTCAAATCCTTGAATGAGACCGAGTTGCCAAAGAGCATCACAATGCGTTGGGTCAACGGACAGAACTTTTTCAAGCTCTCTACGCGATTCAGCGTAGCGACCCTCACATCTAAGCTCGAAGCCTCGTTGGTAAGCGACTTCAATTTCCATGGTTAGCGCCATTTCGGTTCTAAAACCAATATAGCACAGACCTGGAAATAGTGCCGTCCGGTAAATAAAACTGGCTCTTATGCGGGGCCAGGTTCGAGACGTGGCGGCGTTACAGAAGTCTTCGTTTTCTTCTCTTTCTCGCCTTTTTCTGGAGTGGGACTACCAGGATTCCCCGTGTCCACTTCCTTCATAGGAGCCATCTCACGACCTTCCATGATTGCCAGGAATTCTTCGCGGCTCAAAGTCTCGCGCTCCAGGAGCGCCTGAACAACGGCGTCAAGCTTTTCGCGCATTTCACCTAACAGTTCAACCGCGCGGCTGTGGCACTTATCGACGATGTAGCGGACCTCCTCGTCGATCTGGCGGGCGATATCTTCGCTGTAGTTGCGCTCGTCGTTGTAATCTCGTCCCAAGAACGGGTTGTGGCTACGTCTGCCAAGAGCCAGCGTTCCGAGCTTTTCGCTCATGCCGTATTCACAAACCATAGCTCGGGCAATGCGAGTAACTCGCTCTAGGTCGTTGCTTGCCCCGGTCGTTACCTGGTTGTAAACCAACTCCTCGGCAACGCGGCCGCCGAGAAGAGCCGTGATGTCGTCTTGCAATTCTTCGCGAGTGACAAGATACTTGTCCGTCTCCGGGATGTGCCAGGTTGAACCCAGGGACATGCCACGGGGAAGGATCGTTACCTTGTGAACTGGGTCGCAGTTCTCCAGCGATTCGCCGATGACTGCATGGCCAGCTTCGTGGTAGGCGATGACTTCTCGCTCTTTGGAATCCATCACACGGCTCTTCCGCTGAGGACCGGCAATCACTCGGTCCAAGGCTTCGTCGAGGTCGTCCTGCTGAATTCGTACATGTCCTCGTCGGGCCGCCAGAAGTGCGCCTTCGTTGAGCATGTTTGCAAGGTCGGCTCCGGTGAAGCCCGGTGTCCGCTTGCCCAGCAGGGCAAGGTCAATGTTGGTCTCTAGAGGCTTGCCTTTCGAGTGAATCTTCAGGATCTGCTCTCGACCGAGGGCATCCGGTACGTCGACAACAATTTGGCGATCGAAGCGGCCGGGTCTGAGAAGAGCAGGGTCAAGTACGTCGGGGCGGTTAGTGGCGGCGATCATGATGACACCGCTGTTGGGGTCGAAACCGTCCATCTCAACAAGCATCTGGTTCAGGGTCTGCTCACGCTCGTCGTGGCCGCCGCCGAGACCTGCACCGCGCTGGCGGCCGACGGCGTCAATTTCATCAATAAAGATGAGGCTGGGTCGATGGGCTTTGGCTGTCTCGAAGAGGTCTCGCACACGGGCAGCTCCCACACCAACAAACATCTCGACAAAATCCGAACCGCTGATGTGGAAGAAGGGGACGCCTGCTTCACCGGCGATGGCTCTGGCAAGGTGGGTTTTACCAACCCCTGGAGGGCCTGTGAGGAGTATCCCTTTGGGAATCTTGGCTCCTAGGGCGGCATATTTCTTTGTGTTCTTAAGGAAGTCGACGATCTCAAACAGCTCTTGCTTAGCCTCATCGATCCCGGCAACATCGTCGAACGTAATCTTGATCGAAGACTCGCCGACGCGCTTCGCCTTGCTTCGCCCGAAGTTCATGGCCTGGTTGCCACCCATCTGAGCGGGACGCAGAACTAAGAAATAGATGAGAAGCAGGATCATCAGCGGGAAGCCGAACATCGAAATGATCGTCAGGACACCGTTGCTGAACGGAGGCTGGTCGTATTCGAGGGGAACGTTGTTCTGCTGGAAAGCTGTCGCAAGCGTAACCGCGGAAGGATCATGCTGGTCGGGTACCTGCGCCTCAAACTTAGTGTTGTCGCCCAAGACACCCGTTATGCGGCTTTGCTGCCAGTTAGCTTTCTTGATGCGGCTGTTCTCGTCCTTTGCCTCAATGTGCACATAAAGCTCTTGCATATTGAACGGTTTCGTCGGTTTCGCCGATTGGCCGAGTAGGCCGGAGCCGCCGCTGAATACGTTAAAAGCCAGCACGACCACGACGACCGCGAGGAGCATAAAAATGAGAGTTCTTGCAGGTTTATTCAAAACAACTCCGGAACAGACTTGAGGGTCTGTCCTTTAGGTACGTCCATGAATTAGACGCCGTTTCCACCATTATGGCTTGTCGAATGTTGGAGGGTAGGCCAGAGTTCAAATTCGCCCGAACTTCTCTTCACTTTTTGTCAATTCTCAGGTGGATCCGACAACGCCGAAAACGATATCACGATTGCGGACTCTGTGTCCTTCGTCGGCCGAACCCGCTCGTCGAGACATACCCCTGGAGCCCAAATAGGGCCTACAAGGTCGCAGACCACTGGTAGCCTTGCACGCGCAGCTTGGGTTAATTTCGCCTCCGAAAGCAGATCGGACAGTTTTCTGCGACCATCAAACCCCATGGGTCGCATCTGGTCGCCGGGTTGCGCTGTTCGAAAGTAGAGTGGGCCTGAGACTTTGGCCTTATCGAAAACCGTTTCGAGCGATGCCCTTGAGACGGAGTCAGAGAAATCCTGTGATACGAAGGCGGTAAATTGCCATCCGAACTCATCGCTGGAAGTCTCACCGGGCATGGTGACGGGAAAGCGAAATGGCGACGTTGGCTTGACCTGCCTTACCGTTAGGTGCTCACCGTTCCACTCAACGGCGACTTCGCCTCCTTCTGCGGTGACCGAACCATGTTCCGCAGCCGAAACTCCCTTCTGGATAACCAGTACTTGATCGAAGCTTAGGGAACCACCCAGGGCGCTGGCAGCTAATCGCATAGCCCGCTTAAAGAGAACGTCAGGCAGGGTGCTTAGTTTGATCTCGTCGAAACATGCCTCGGCGTCCAGGGTCAAGAATCGCATGGCGCCATTTAAGGCGATCTCGCTCTGCTCCAAGGCTGCGGCGGCCATACCGTTCAGGAATCGGTCCTCCTCACCCGCGGTCTCGGCAAGTCGCGAGATGGCATCTTCCGTTCGCGGATTGATGGCCTTCAGCTCAGGAAGGACGCGGTGACGCACCCTTGCCCTGGAGAAAGAAAGGTCTTCGTTCGCCGGATCATCGTGTGTCCAAAGGCCGAGCTTTGTGCAATAGGAGTGTGTCTGCTGGCGCGAAAATGGCAAAAGTGGCCGAATGATGTTTTCGCGCCTTTCTGGAATTCCGGCGAGACCCGTAAGACCGGTGCCACGGACCATGTTGAGAAGGACCGTTTCGACGAGGTCAGTGCGCGTGTGGGCAGTGGCAATGTGTTGGCACTCCGCACTTGCGGCCGCTTGGTCGAAGAACGCATACCTGGCATTTCGCCCCGCTTCCTCCAGGCCTATGCCTAGTTCAGATGACATAAGCGGCACATCCGCCCTGCCCGCAATGAATGCAACGCCAAGCTCTTTGCAGAATGCCTCGCAGAGCCTGAGTTCCATATCAGCCTCCGAGCGCTGCCCATGGTGCAGGTGGGCAGCCACTACGTCAACTCCACAGCGATGCAGCATGTGAAGGAGGCATGTTGAATCGGCTCCGCCGCTATAACCAACCAACACGGTCGAGCCAGGAGAAATTAAGCCGGATTGATGAAGGTGCGCTTGAAAGCGCTGGAACATGGCATGAATATTACCGGCCCATAGTCAGTTCAAAGTCATGGGCGGTCTGGATGCGGATACGACCGAAGCATCTCATGGGGAAGAATTTCAATCGTTGCCTCACGTTAGGAAAGTCATGTCATTCCGAACTCCGTGTGAATCTCGACGTCAGAGTTAATTGGTACCGGTTCGCGTGTCCTAATCAATTAGCGGATCCAGC